>CAXMOH010000139.1:0-9455 GCA_964194855.1 uncultured Hyphomicrobium sp. | reverse complement strand
CGCGACGCGCGAGCGTCGCCACCTCGCGCTCTCCACCGCCGAGCTCTTCCCGACGCCCGTGCGGCGCTTCGGTCGGCTCCTCGCGGCCGCGGTCGCGGCCGCCACCGTCGCCGTCCTCACGTACGCCTCCGTCGTCCTCGTGCTCGCCAACCGCGAGGAGGGGCGCACGCTCATGGGCGGAGTCCCGGTCTGGATGCTCGAGCTCGTCATGCCGGTGAGCCTCGCGCTCATGGCCCTGCGCTTTGCGTGGGGCGCCTCCGAGCACTGGCCCGGCCGCGTAATCGCGCTCTCGGCCATTCCACTGGCGTTCGCCCTCGGCCTCATCCCCGACGCCGTGGCCGGCTGGGCCCTGCCGATGTCGGTCTTCTTCCTGGCGGCGCTCATCCTTGGAACGCCCGTCTTCGTGGCAATGGCGGCCTTCGCCCTCTTCTTCTTTTTCCGCGACGGCATCCCCGTTGCCGCAGTCAGTGCCGAGGTCTATCGCCTCATCTCCTCGCCCACCCTCCCGGCCATACCCCTCCTCACCGCCACCGGCTACGTGTTGGCCGAGAGCAACGCGTCGCTGCGGCTCCTGCGCTTCTTCAAGTCGGTCCTCGGCTGGATGCCCGGCGGCCTCGCGCTGATTGTCATCGCGGTGTGCGCTCTCTTCACCGCCTTCACCGGCGGATCCGGGATCACCGTGATCGCCATCGGCGGGCTCGTCTACCCCATGCTGCGGGAGGACGGATACCCGGAGGGCTTCTCCCTCGGGCTCGTCACCAGTGCCGGGAGCCTCGGGCTGCTCTTCCCGCCCAGCCTCCCGGTGATCCTCTACAGCGTGGTGGCGGGCACGCGGAACCAGAGCGTCCCGGCCGACGCCCTCTTCATTGCGGGGCTCCTCCCCGGGCTCCTGATGGTCGGGATAGTGGCGGCCTACTCCGTTCGGCGCGGGGTGGTCCTCCGAGTGCCCCGCCAGTCCTTCTCGGCCAAAGAGGTGCTCGCCGCCACGTGGACGGCCAAGTGGGAGCTCGTCATCCCGGTGGCTGTGGTCTACCTCTTCCTCTCCGGCACCGCCTCACTCGTCGAGACCGCGGCCGCGGCACTCGTCTTTGCGATGTTCGTGGAGTGCTTCATCACGAAGGACCTCCACGTCTTCAAGACCCTGCCCGCTGCGCTCATCAAGTCCTCGGTCCTGGCCGGGGCCGTTCTCATCCTCCTGAGCGCCGCGATGGGCATCACGAGCTACATCGTCGACGCACAGATCCCCGACACGCTCGTGGACTGGGTGCAGACGCACATCGAGTCGAAGTGGGTGTTCCTGCTCGTCCTGAACGTGCTCCTCATCGTGGTCGGCTGCCTCGTGGACATCTTCTCCGCGATCGTGGTGCTGGCGCCGCTCATCGTCCCCATGGCCACGGCCTTCGGGGTGCACCCGATCCACCTGGGCGTCATCTTCCTGGCAAACCTGGAGCTGGGGTACCTGACGCCGCCGGTGGGGCTGAACCTCTTCCTCTCGGCGTCCCGCTTCAATACCCCACTGACGGCGCTCTTCCGCCACGTGCTGCCGTTCCTGCTCCTCATGGCGCTGTCCGTCCTTCTGATCACCTACGTGCCCGACCTGTCGCTCGGCATCCTGAAGCTGCTGGGCAGGCTGTGAGGAGACGATGAGAGTCTTCGTCGCCGGAGGAACCGGAGCCCTGGGCCGGCCACTCCTGCGGGCCTTGCGGGAGCGCGGGCATGAGGTCTTTGCTCTCACGCGTCGTCCAGAGAAGCACGGTCTTCTCGAGGCCCTGGGCGCTCGGGTGGTCTTCGGCGATGCGCTCGACGCTGAGGGGCTCGTCCGCGCGGTCGGCGCGGTTGAGCCGAGCCACGTCGTCCATCTCCTGACAGCGTTGCCGCCCGGCGGGCCGCTTCGATCGAAGGACCTGCGGGGCACGGATCGGCTGCGGGTCGAGGGCACGGCGAATCTCCTGCGGGCCGCCGTCGAGGCAGGCGCAAAGCGGATCGTGGCCGAGTCCTTCATGGGCGTCTACGGGACGGGGGGGGCCCCGGATCTCAAGAACGAGGACAGCCCTTTCGCGGCGGTGCCCCGGCGCTCGGCGCTGGGCGCCTCGATCACTGCTCTGCGCACCCTGGAGAAGACGCTGCTGGACGCGCGGGACGCCGGGACGATCGAGGTCGTCGTCCTGCGCTACGGCCTCGTCTACGGCTCCGAGGTGCCGTCCACCGTCGCTCTAGCCGAGCGTCTGCGCAAGCGGCAGGTCTTCGCCCCCGGCGGAGCGAACGGCGTGGGGTCCTTCGTGCACGCCGACGACGCGGCAACGGCGACCGTGGCAGCGCTCGAAGCCGATCAGCCGAGTGCCGTGTACAACATCGTCGACGACGAGCCCATGCCGCTCATGGCGTATCTGTCGCACAGCTCGCAGCTGGTCGGAGCCCCGCTCCCGCGCAAGGCGCCGGCGTGGATCATCCGCCTCGTCGCCCCGATCCTGGCCGAAGGCTTCTTCACGCAGCTCCCGCTCTCGAACTCCAGAGCCAAGAACGAGCTCGGTTGGACGCTCGCGTACCCGACGCTCCGCGAAGGGCTCCCACAGACGGCCAGGGTCCTCGAGCCCGAAGGTCGAGCCTTCAGCCCATGAGCGAGCGGGGTGAGACGCCGTTCAGGAGATCGACGAGACCCCGCCCGCTCTCGGGAACACGGTAGCCAGCCCGGAAAAGCAGCTCCTCCGGGTCGACGTTCTCTCCGCAGGAGCTGCGGTACATCTCCGCGGCACGCGTGGCGTGAGAGACCTCGTAGTCCCCTGCGTCCATGAAGCGCACCACGCTCACGCCGCTGGGCAGCATCATGACGTGGTTGCCCCCGTGGCCGGACATCAGGGGGACGTCGATCGTGCAGCGCCCCGCTCCGCTCCCACCGTGCCGGTCACCATGTTCAGCGTGTGGTGGAAGGTGACGCCCTGCCACCCCGGGTGGTCGGCGAGGTCCGGGACGTGGTCGGTGATTCGCTCGTCGAAGATCCCGTCGCCGTAGCGCTCGGCCAGATAGAACATCGAAAGACCCCCCCAGGCTACCGGCGATGTTTCTCCTCGGCCAGGGGGCGCTTCCACAGGTGACCAAACCCGGCGAGCCTGCTATTGGAACCAAGGCGCTCGAGCAGCTTCAATCCCGGACCGCTTCCCCGTTTCCCAAAGCTCTCGTAGGAGAGGGCTGGATCGTACTCGAGGACGTCCCTCTGATCGTCGTACTCGACGATCACTCGGTCTCCGGCGAACGACCAGGTTGCCGGTGTCGCCTGGGACATGTCTTGACGAGAGCCGTCTTCCCGCCGGCAGATCTCGACGATCCGAGCCTTCTTGCCATCGAGCAACTCCAGCTCGACGTTGCACTCCGATTCCGTAACGCTGCCGTAGGTCCCCAGGTACGCGCCTCGGGTGCGACCTCCCTCCTGCATCGGGACAGATGTCGCCAGGGTTCCGACGAGACACACGGCGCTCAGGGTGACATGCATCAAGGCAACCATAACAGCCGTGTGGCGTGTGGGGGTCGTCGCCGACGCGCAGCACGCTGCCGTCGCGATCGAGAACGGCTGCACGATGGTGACGACCGACTCGGACTACGACCGCTTCCCAGGCCTGCGGTGGCACCATCCTCTGCGTCCCGGGCAGTAGGCTGAACTCGGCCTGGACCGACTTGCCCTCGGGGGGAGGGTTCATGGCCGGGGGGTTTGGAAGGGTCCTGTCCAGCGAACGGTACGGCCGTTCGCTGGACAGGACGAAAGCTAGAAGCCCTGGACCTTGGCGGCCTTCTTGTAGCAGTGGAAGACGATGTGCAGGCCGAGTGCGATGATGGCGAGCCAGCCGATCCACCAGGTGCTCTCGCCGAGGCCCAAGTTCCCACCGGCGAAGTAGGTCGTGTGCTGGCCGATCATGGACCAGAGGAGCGGCAGCGACAGGTAGGTGTTGTGCTTGGAGCGGAGGCCGGCCAGCTTCACCAGGTCTCCGTCGGGGGCGTTTCCTTCCTTGATCGCGCGGATGATCTTCTGCTGGGCGGGCCAGATTCGGAACCAGACGTTGAACGCCATGATCGTCCCGAACAGGGCTCCGGTGTGGATCAGGGTGCCCCGGTAGGAGAAGCCACCGTAGTTGACCATGAGGTAGACGACACCCGCCAGCAGCAGGAAGGACACGCTGAACGCCAGCCGAACGTTCTTGGCCAGCGGCGACTTCCACAGGAAGTCGTAGACGAACACCGCCAGGAAGCTCACGGCGATCATGACGAAGGCGCCGTTCGTCCACTCCTCGCCGGTGGTGTTGTTGGTCATGTAGTAGACGAGCGCCAGGAGCAGGACACCCGTTGTCCAGGTCCAGGCCGCGCCCCAGCGGAACCAGAAGAGCGCTCGCGGCAGGAGCTCGGGGACCACCGTCTTCTTGGTCGCGCCGTCCAACTTCGCCATGAACGGGCCGTTGATCCAGTTGAAGAAGTAGAGAAGGCCTATCCAGATGATCCCCGCGAACACGTGAAACCATCGAAATACAGCTTCAAAACCAGCAGACATAGTGTTTGCCCCCTCTAATGCGAGTGCGGCGAGGCCGTGAGGCTGGTCGTGAGCCTTCGGCCTGCGGTTTGATTGACGTGCAAAAGCCTAGCCTGGGAAATCGCAGGAGTGTAGCACCGGGCCCGCGAGATTGTCCACATCAGATGCAGGCGCAAACTTCTTCCCACGGCAACCGTTCCTACTGCCTCTACTTCCTCCCCTCGACGCTGGTCGTGGGGACCCGGGAGAGCTCGTCGTACATGTGGATAGCGGACTTCATGGACTTGACGAAATCGCGGAGATCCAGGCTCTCGTTCTCGGAATGGGCGTTGCACTTGGGATCTTCGAGGCCCATGAGGAGACAGGGTGCTCCACCCAGCAGGTCGGCAAAGGGACCGACGAACCCGATGGAGCCGCCGGCGCCGATCAAGGCTGTCTCCTTTCCGTATCCCTTCTGGAGGGCGCGCCGAGCGGCGTCGAAGGCAGGCCCCTCGGGGTTTGTGGTCCACCAGGGAGAGACGCCCGTCACCTTGGCCGTCACCTTCGCGCCGTAGGGGGGTTTCGAGGTCAGCTTCCTGGCGAGGGCCTTTGCCGCTGCCTTCGGGTCCATGTTCGGCACGATGCGAAGCGAGAGGCGCGCCCGGACACTGTCGATGATCTGATTGGACGAGCCCTGGAGCGGGCGGGCCTCGAAGGCGATCACGGTCAGCGAGGGTCGGTTCCAGAGCTTCTCGTACACGGTGTAGCCCTTCTCACCCGCCAGCCTCATGCCCTTCACCATCCGGGCGTCGCGCTTGAACTTGGCCTCGTCGAAGGGCAGCTTCCGGATGCTCTGCTGCTGGGCCTTGCTCGGCTTCTTCAGCTTGGCGTAGAGCCCGGGGGCCTTGATCTCGCCGTCCTTGCCCTGCAGGTCGGCGATCAGCTTGCACATGATCTGGACGGGGTCGGGCACGGGGCCGCCCCACATCCCGCTGTGGAGCGGCTGCTCGAGGCACTTCACCTCGACGTCCACCTGGCAGATGCCACGCAGCTGGTAGGTGAGCGCAGGGATGCCGGTATCGAAATTGGCGGTGTCGGACAACACGATGAAGTCCGCGTCGAGCTTGTGCTTGTACTTCTTCAGGAATCGTCCGAGGTTCTCGGAGCCGATCTCCTCTTCGCCCTCGATGACGAATCGGACGTTCACGGGCAGCTCGCCCCCCGACTTCAGATAGGAAGCCACCGCCGCGATGTGGGTCATGACACCCGCCTTGTCGTCGACGGTGCCGCGCCCGTACAGCCGGCCCTTGCGAACCGTCGGCTCGTAGGGCGGTGAGATCCACTTCTCGGGCCTGCCCTCTGGCTGGACGTCGTGGTGGCCGTACAGGAGCACCGTGGGGGCCCCCGGCTTGTGCAACCAGTCTCCGTAAACGTAGGGGTGGACGCCCTCGACCTCGAGGATCTCAACGTTCTCGACGCCAGCGGCGCGCATGACGTCGCCAACGGCCTCCGCCGACTTGTAGAGCTCCTGGGGCGGGTAGCCGTCGGCGGACACGCCGGGAATCCGGCTGAGATCGACGAGCTGCTCGAGGAATTCGGCGCGGTGGGCGTCGAGGTAGCGGAGAGCAGCTTTCACGTTGCCATTGGCGTTGGCCATGGATCCTCCTGTCGAATGCGGTCGAGATGAAATGGGTTCTTCCGATGCCAGTCTAATTCAGATCCGGCAGAGCGAGGATAGGGCGATGGGGTCCGAGTCTGGAACCGGCGGTAGCCGGGTGCCGGAGCTAGAGACCGTCTCGGCTCAGGCACATGAGCGTCATGTCGTCGTGGGGGCGCGCGGTGTCGCAGAAGCGCAGGACGTCCTCCACGATGCCGTCGATGAGCTGACGACCCGTCTCGTGGGATCGGCTGCGGACGTACACCTCCAGACGGACGTCCCCGTACTCCTCGTCTCCGGGGTTGGTGGCCTCGGTGATCCCGTCGGTGTACATGAGGAGCCGGCTCCCGGGCTGGAGCTGGAGGGTCATCGCCTCGTACGGGGTCTCGGGAAGAACACCCAGCGCCATGCCCGTGGCCCCGAGGCGTGCACTGGGCTCGGCCCCCTCGATGAAGAAGGGAGGATTGTGCCCGCCGTTGACGTAGCGCAGCTCCCCGCTCGCGGTGTCGAGCTCCGCATAGAAGAAGGTGACGAGGCGGTTCGCGGGGATATTGGCGCACAGGTGGGCGTTGAGCTTGGAGACGGCCTCCTCGCCCCGGAAGCCGGCGCTCAGCAGGGTGCGCAGGCTCCCCTGCAGGAGGGCCATCAGAAGTGCCGCGGGCATGGCCTTTCCGGCCACGTCGCCCACCGCGATGGCCAGGCGTCCCTCGCCGAGGTCGACGATGTCGAAGTAGTCGCCGCCCACGGTGTTGGCGGGACGCATGGCGGATACGATGCTGAATCCGTCGCGCTCGAAGGGTTCGAAGGGAAGCAGGCCGAACTGGATCTGCCGGGCCACCTCCAGGTCGCCCTTGAGACCGAGCTTGTCCCGCAGCTCGAGCGCGAGCACGAAGAAAAGCGCCGTCGCGGCGCCGAGGAGCCACGTCTCCCAGGTCAGCACGGGCTCGAGGGAGAAGGGCCCCATGCTGAGCGCCTGCACCAGGAAAGCCAGCCATCCGAGCCCGAGGATCAGGACGGACGCAGAGAAGAGGACTCGACGCCAGGGGCTGAGCCTGTAGGAGACGGCGAGGAAGAAGCGCCAGAGCGAGCGGGAGTGGCGCTTGTACCACGGCAGCCCCGCGAGATCCTCGAGGTCCACCTCGCGGGTCAGGAACCGGAAGGTGTCCCGCGCCTCGCTCTGGAGGAGACTGCGCAGCCCCTCCGGGGTGACGTCGCGCGTGAAGAGCTGGCGCAGGGAATCCCAGTAGTCTTCGGTGAGAGCGGGTCGCTCGGGGCGGCCCGCCTTGTGCCCGAACCTCGCGGCAAGACCGTCGAATCGCTCACGCGAGTTGTCCGCGAGGTTCGTCAGGTCGGCCATGGGACCAGGGGTCATTGCAGGATCAGCGACTTCTCGACGGCCCGCCCCGAGAGCTCCTGGAGTCGCGCTCGCCAGTCTGGCGGCAGGGCCACCACGCCCGCCTTCACCACGTCGCGAAGCGCCCTCACCTCCGCGGCGGGGACAGGCCGGTCCGCCTTGATCAGGGCGAGAACCTGGGCGAGCCGCCGTCGCTGCAGCTCCGGCACGGGTGCCCAGATCTGGTCGTAGATCATCCCCATCTCCCGGGCTTCGTCGGCGCTCAAGCCGTCGAGTCCGCGGCTCACCGCTCGCAGGGCGTCGACGGGCACGTTGTCCAGCTCCTCTCCGCGGCTCATGCGCTCTCCTATGAGGAGACGGAGCGCCTCGCGCGGAAGTTCCGGCACCTCGACGGAAAGACGCTCGGCCGCCTCGTCCACGCGGGCGGTGACCGCGCCCGAGGGGGCGATTCCGTGCACGAGCTCCTGGAAGGCGGCCAGAAACTCCTCGCCGGCCGAGGCCGGCGCCCAGGCCTCCAGCCAGTAGTAGTCGTAGCCGTCGCGCCACACCGCCGTGGCTCCCTGAAAGGGATCGAGACCGTCCTCCCAGGCCGTGCGCACGAGGCGCCCGCGGCCACGCCCGAGCTGGACGTCGGAGCGACCCACCTCGCGCTGCGAGGGCCGGCTGGGGACTCTCTCCTGCAGGAGGCGGTCGATGTGGCGATCGAGCTCGCCCATGAACTCCGGACGGGTGCTGGCCTGGGCCGCCCCGAAGGCGTCGAGGCTCGGGTACGACACGCACAGCCGAGCCCCGCGGGTGACGACGAACGGGTTGTCCTGGCGCAAGGCCACCCACCCGGACGGCAGGTCGATCACGAAGCCCAGCCGAGCGTCGCCGATCCGACGGTCGGCGAGAGCGTGACGCTCGATGGCTGCAATGGCACTGCGGCGGTCGAGGGTGGGGCGAAGCAACGAGATGAGGCCCGCCAGCAGCGCCACCACGAGGATCACACCCCCGCTGAGAAGGAGGATGGTCCGTGCCCGAGCCGACAGCGCCGCACCGAGTCGTTGCATGGCCGGAATGTGGGGTTGCGTGTCGGGGTCGGCGCCGCTCGGCTCCGAGGCCGGTGGCGCGGACTCGGCGGCCGCGGACTCGGCGGCCGCGGCGGGCGTCGGGCGGGCGGGAGAGAGGACCTCTTCGACCTGAAGCCACTCCGGGGCCCCGGCCGGCCAGACCATCGACCCCTCCGGAATCCGGCCCTGCGTCTGCCACGCCTCGAGCGTGGAGCGGTCGATGGGACCGTACTGTTTCCCATCGGGAAAGCGCAGCGTGTATTCGTCGGCCATGTGAGCTCAGTAGACCCAGACGAGGTCGCGGCGAAGCACCTTGACCCCGGACCGGGCGGGAGTGAGTGTCTCCTCCTCGAGTCGTTGCGGGCCGACATCCAGGATGTCGGCCAGCTCGCGCTCCAGACTGGCCAGGTCGGCCCGAGCCGCGTCGAGACGCGCCTCCGCCTTGTCCTCGAGCCGGTCCTTGGTGAGCACCGTGGAAACGCCGGAGCTGCGGCGGCGACGCCCCAGCAGCCCGGTCACTCTCAGCACCGCCTGGCCTACGGCGAGCCACTTCTCGTGGCGGCGACCCTCGACCTCTTCGTCGAGCACGGACAAAGCCGCCTTCTTCTTCTCGATCTGCCCGCGCACCTTCTCCGCGGCTTTGCCACCACCCGACTCGTCCAGGCGGCGAGCGAACTCCTCGCGGGTCTCCCCGGGCTCGGACCGCTCGCCGATCAGCAGATCCTTGTACACCTGGACCGCGAGCTTGTCCGGGAGCCGGTCGCGGAGCGCCTTCTCGATGGCCTTCGCCGCACCTTCGTCGAGCCACGCCGGGAGGCCCGCGTACTGGAGACCCTCCGGAGCCGTGTCGCCGAGCGTCCCTTCCTCGACCGCGAAGCGGCCACTCTCCAGCGCCTCGGC
>CAXMOH010000138.1:0-3593 GCA_964194855.1 uncultured Hyphomicrobium sp. | reverse complement strand
CTGCCCACCGAGTCCGGCGCATAGCTCCAGCCATGCGGATTCTGCAGATCACGGCGGGCGCGGGAGGCATGTACTGCGGAAGCTGCCTCCTCGACAACGCCCTGGCGAGCGAGCTTCTGGCCCGGGATCACGACGTCCTGTTGCTGCCGGTCTACACGCCCACGCGCACGGACGAGGACAACGTCTCGGACGGGCACGTGTTCTTTGGCGGGATCAGCGTGTACCTCGAGCAGCACGTCCCCCTCTTTCGCAAGACCCCGGCCTTCCTCGACCGGCTGTGGGACGCGGCCCCGGTGATCCGGGCGGCGACCGGACGCGGGGTCTCGGTGGATCCCCACGCCCTCGGCGAGCTCACCGTCTCCACCTTGAAAGGCGAGGCGGGGAATCAGGCCAAGGAGTTCGGCAAGCTCCTCGGCTATCTCGACCATCTGCCGCCTTTCGATCTGGCCATCCTTCCCAACTCGCTGCTGATCAGCCTGGCTCCTGCGCTGCGCCGCGCGTTGAAGCGGCCCGTGCTCTGCGCGTTCCAGGGTGAGGACCTCTTCATCGAGAGCCTCGACGAGCCTCACCGCTCGCAAGCGAAGGAGCTGATCCGCCGGCACGCGGCCGAGGTGGACGGTTTCCTTGCGGCGAGCGACTACTATGCGGACCATATGACGTCCCTTCTCGGTATCGACCGTGGGACCGTCCACCGGGTGCCGATCGGCATCAACCTCGAAGGGCACGGCCCGGAAGAGGCCGAGCGAGGGGGGCCGTTCACGATCGGGTACCTCGCGCGAGTGGCCCCGGAGAAAGGCCTTCACCAGCTCGCGGAGACGTACCGCATCCTGCGTCTGGAGCGAGGCCTCGGCGAGGCGCGCCTCGAGGTGGCCGGCTACCTCGCCCCCGAGCATCGCGCCTATCTCGAGAAGACGCGGCGGCAGATGCGGGAGTGGGGGCTCGAGGCGGAGTTCCGCTACCACGGCACCCTGGACCGCAAGGACAAGATCGCGTTTCTTCGGAGCCTCGACGTGCTCTCGGTGCCCAGCCCGTACGCGGAGCCGAAGGGACTCTACGTGCTCGAGGCGCTGGCCAACGGCGTGCCCTGCGTCCAGCCGCGGCACGGGGCGTTCCCGGAGCTCCTCGGGCGCACCGGTGGCGGCCTTCTCTTCGAGCCCAACGACACCGGCGAGCTGGCCCAGCATCTCCTCGGCCTGGCCGCAGACCGGGAAGGGACGCGACAGCTCGGTCTCCGTGGAGCCGAGGGCGTGCGCCGCCATCACTCGATTGCCCGAACCGCCGATCGGGCCCTCGAGGTCTACCGCGCAATCACCGGCAAGACGTCACCGGCCGACGCCGCCCGGGCCACAGAAGACCTGACCCCATTCCGTGAGAGGCGCCCATGTTGAAGGTCGACAGCCTGACCAAGCAGTTCGAGACCCCGGGGGGGACGCTTCCGATCCTGAGCGACGTCTCCTTTGTGAAGAGCCCGGGCGAAGCGCTCTGCATCATGGGCCCCTCGGGGAGCGGAAAGAGCACGCTCCTCCACATCCTGGGTACGCTCGAGCCCCCCACTGCCGGGACCGTGACGCTTGGCGGCCGGGATCCCTTTCAGCTTTCCGAGCCCGAGCTGGCCGCTTTCCGAAACCGCGAGGTGGGCTTCGTCTTCCAGGATCACTTCCTGCTTCCACAGTGCTCCGTCCTGGAAAACGTGCTGACCCCGACTCTCGTCGCCACCGACGCCGGCGACACCGAGACGCGGGCCCGGGAGCTGCTCGGCCGCGTGGGACTCACCGAGCGACTGTCCCACCGGCCTGCAGAGCTTTCGGGCGGGGAGAGGCAACGTGTGGCCCTGGCCCGTGCTCTCGTCCTCGAGCCGCGGCTGCTCCTCTGCGACGAGCCCACCGGGAACCTCGACGCCGCCTCGGCCGAGGCCGTGGCCGAGCTCTTGTTCGAGCTCTCCGCCCGGGAGCAGGCCATCCTCATCGTGGTGACGCACAGTGCCACCCTCTCCCAGCGCTTCGAGGATCGCCGACGCCTGACCGATGGGCGACTCGAGGCGGCGTGATGGAAGCCCGGACGCTGCTCATCCGCAGTCTCCTCCACTACTGGCGCTCGAATGTTGCGGTCGTGCTCGGGGTGGCGGCCGCGGCGGCGGTACTGGGAGGCTCGCTCGTGGTGGGCGATTCGGTCCGCGGGAGCCTGGCCGCGACGGCCCTCGAGCGGCTGGGGCGAGCGACCCACACCGTGGAGTCGACGGGTTTTTTTCGGACTGACCTCGGGGCGGAGCTCCAGGCCCTCCCGTCGTTCTCGGAGCGCTTCGACCGAGCGTGTCCCATGGTGGCCGTAAGGGGGGTGGCCACCCACGCCACGAGCCAGAGGCGCGCCGGGGACGTGCAGGTCTACGGCGTCGACGAGCGCTTCTGGAGCTTTCACGGCCAGCCCCTGCCGGAGCTTGGGCGACGCGAAGCACTCCTGAGCCAGGCCCTGGCCGACGAGCTGGAGGCCGAGCCCAAAGACGCGGTCCTCGTGCGGTTCGACGCGGCCTCGGAGATCCCGGGGAGCTCGCTCTTCGGTCGTCGCGACCAGGCCGCCGCGGCGCTGCGCCTCGGCGTAGCGGGGGTCCTCTCGTCCGGCGAGCTCGGAGAGTTCTCGCTGCGGCCCCGTGCGGGCCGCGTGCGCGCCGTGTTCGTACCGCTGCGAACGCTGGAACGGGCGCTGGGTCTCGAGAATCGCGCAAACGTCCTGCTGATCTCGGCGAAGACTCAGGAGGCCTCTGTCGAGGCTCTCGAGACGGCTCTCGGAGAGGCCATCGCTCTCGAGGACCTGGGCGTCCGAGTGCACGCGGTGCCACAGGCGGGAGCCGTGCAGCTCGACACGACGAGCGCGCTCATCGACCCATCGCTGCAGGAGGCGGCGACCGCGGCCGCGAGGAAGCTGGGACTGGGCATCGGCGAGGTGTTCGTCTACCTGGCCAACACGATACGCGTGGGCGAACGAGAGGTGCCCTACTCGCTGGTGGCCGCCCTCGACCCCGCCAGCCTGGAGGCCGTGGCCGGCCTGGAGGTGACACCGACGGACGGCGAGCCCTTTCCCATCGTGCTGAACGAGTGGGCGGCCAGGGACCTTCGGGCTGCTCCAGGCTCTCCCGTCACGCTCGAGTATCTCCTCTGGCACGAGGATGGGCGGATGGAGACCGGGAGCACAGGGTTCTCTCTGGCCGCGGTCACCCCCCTCGAGGGCCGCGCCGCGGACCCGGATCTCGTACCGGAGTATCCCGGCATCACAGAATCGCTGCGGCTGGCCGACTGGGACCCGCCCTTCCCTGTGGACCTCGACCGCATCCGGCAGAAGGACGAGGACTATTGGGACGACCACCGCGCCACGCCCAAGGCCTTCGTGCCTCTCTCCGTGGGCCAACACCTCTGGGGCCACCGCCTGGGCGGGCTCACCGGGATGCGGCTCACGACGGACACCGAAGCGAATCCTGAAGAGACGCGGGAGCGGTTTGCGGCGGCGCTCCTCGCCGAGCTCGCACGGGACGGGGCTCCGCCGGGATTCGCCGTGGTGCCGGTGCGGCAGGCCGCCCTCGAGGCGGCTCGAGGCTCGATCGA
>CAXMOH010000137.1:0-3792 GCA_964194855.1 uncultured Hyphomicrobium sp. | reverse complement strand
GCCATTTCGACAGCTCGATCTGTCCATCGACCCCGCGTGAACGAACAGGAGGCTCCATGCCCGTCGTGAAGATCCCCACCCCGCTTCGCCGCTTCGCCGGCAACCGAGCGGAGGTCCCCGCGAGCGGAGAGACCGTTTCCCGGCTCGTTGCATCCCTGCTGGCGCAGTGCCCGGAGTTGCGGCCGCCCCTGCTCGGCGACGACGGCGAGATCCGCAACTTCGTGCACCTGTTCGTCAACGGTGCAGACGTCCGAGGGCTGTCGGGCCTCGAGACGCCGCTCGGAGAGGCGGACAAGGTGACCATTGTCCCCGCGATCGCAGGAGGCACGGACCTCTCCAACGAAGAGATCGCGCGCTACGCACGGCACCTCATCATGCCCGAGGTCACGATCGAGGGTCAGAAGCGATTGAAGGAGTCGAGCGTCCTGCTGATCGGTGCTGGCGGGCTGGGCTCACCGGCTTCGCTCTATCTTGCCGCCGCGGGTGTGGGTCGCATCGGCATCGTCGACTTCGACGTGGTGGACGAGAGCAATCTCCAGCGACAAATCGTCCACGACACGACCTGGGTGGGGAAGCCCAAGCTCGACAGCGCCAAGGCGCGACTCTCGGCGCTCAATCCGCACCTCGACATCGAGACCTACCCCACCGCCCTGACCAGCGAGAACGCCCTCGTGATCATGAAGGACTACGACGTCGTCGTGGACGGAACGGACAACTTCGAGACGCGCTACCTCACCAACGACGCCTGCTATTTTCTCAAGAAGCCGAACGTCTACGGGTCCATCTTCCGTTTCGAGGGCCAGGCCAGCGTCTTCTGGCCCGACCGGGGCCCGTGCTACCGCTGCCTCTACCCGGAGCCGCCGCCGCCCGGGATGGTGCCGAGCTGCGCCGAGGGTGGCGTCCTGGGAGTTCTGCCCGGGGTCATCGGCGGGATCCAGGCCACGGAAGCCATCAAGATCCTGCTCGGCATCGGGGAGCCGCTGGTCGGGCGGCTGCTGCTCTACGACGCCCTCTCCATGAGCTTCGAGCAGCTCAAGCTGCGTCGCAGCCCCGATTGCCCGCTCTGCAGCTCCAAGGCCACCATCACCGAGCTCCAGGACTACAAGGTCTTCTGCGGCATCGATGAGACGGAGATCCCTGAGGACCTCGAAGAGATCACCGCGACCGAGCTCAAGCAGCGCCTCGATGCAGGAGAGGATCTGTCCATCATCGACGTGCGCGAGCCCCACGAGTGGGCCATCTGCCGCATCGAAGGTGCGCAACTCGTCCCCCTCGCATCGCTCCCCGAGCGCCTGCACGAGTTCGACTCGTCTCGAACATACGTCATGCAGTGCCGCTCGGGCGTGCGCTCGGCCAAAGCCATCGCGCAGCTCCGCAAGGCCGGGTTCCGTCGCCTGCTCAACCTCAAGGGCGGCGTGCTGGCGTGGGCGCAAGAGGTCGATCCGTCCCTGCCGACCTATTGAAGGCAGGCGTCCGGAGACCGACACGTCTCATTTTCGGTCACTGCGATGCAATCGGGTGGATTAAGCGCTTTGTTTGCAATGGCTCGAACGAGGCACGGCACTTGCTTCGACAACCGTCGGAGAGAGTGTGGTGCCGACAATCGGGCAAGGCGCGAGGCACAGGGTCGGACGGGGGTGGGCGCTCGCGTGGGCTGTCCTCGCCGTGGCCCTGGGCACCGTGCCTGGGGCCGAGGCTTCGGACGCCGTGGCCGAGGACGACGTCCGCCAAGTCATCGACTCGTACGAGCGGGCCATCGAGACCAAGGACCTGGAGCTGTTCCGCACCGTGAAGCCGAACCTCAGCGGGGACGAGGAACGCCGCCTCCAGGCGGCCTTCGGCAGCACGGGCTCTCACGAGGTGGACATCACGATTCTGTCCCTTCAGATCGAGGGTGAAAAGGCCGTGGCACAACTCGCTCGGCGCGACACCCTCGAGGGGTCGATCATCAGCAGCTTCCCCCAGACCCTCGAGCTCGTCAGGGCATCCGGGGGCTGGGTCATCGAGGGGATCGGCCGCTAGAGGAGGCCGTTGTAATCCGGGGTGGCGACGCCTTCTCTGCCCGCTCCGCTCGCTTCTCCGGCGCCGGTCTTCGACCGCGGGGTCTGGCTCCCGCCATCCCCCCAACGAGCGAGCAGGGAATCCTTCGTGATATGAGAGCGTTGTGACGTACTGAGGGGAACGACTGCTCTTGACCGAGGTGGCACTTCTACTTGCGGCTCTGGCCGTGGCGTTCGCAAACGGCGCGAACGACAACTCCAAGGGCGTGGCGACGCTTCTGGGCGCGGGGATCATGGATCGGAGGCGTGCGATCGGCTTCGCGGCCGTGACGACGCTGGCCGGGTCGCTCGGCGCAGTGCTTCTGGCCGGGGCCCTCGTCCGCCGCTTCAGCGGCAAGGGGCTCGTTCCCGAGGCGGTGGCCTCGAATCCCACCTTTCTCCTGGCCGTGGCCGTCGGGGCCGCGGCCACCATACTCTTCGCCACCCGCTTCGGCGTGCCGATCTCCACCACTCACGCTCTGACGGGAGCCCTGGTGGGAAGCGGCATGGTGTTGGCGGGGCCCGCCGCAGTCTCGTACGCGACGCTCGGGACCGGGTTCGTGATGCCGCTTGTCCTGAGCCCGCTCGTGGCACTGTCTCTCGCGGCAGCCGGCTACACGACACTCCGGCGCCTGCGCGTGGCCCTGGGAGTGAGCGAGGAGACCTGCGTGTGCGTCGAGCCTTCGCCAGAGCTCGTCCTGGCCGAAACCGGAGCCCGGCTCGAGAGCGGTGGCTTGCGGTTGAGCGTGTGCAGTACCTGTGAGAAGCCCCCTGGTTCGGGGCTGAGGATCGGATCTCTCCCGCTCCTCAACGGCCTCCACGTGCTCTCCGCCGGCGCGGTGGGCTTCGCCCGTGGCCTCAACGACACGCCGAAGATCGCCGCTCTTCTGGCGCTTGGAAGCCTCGGTGGCTTCTCTTCGCTCGCCCTCGTGGGCGGGGCGATAGCCGTCGGTGGGCTCCTGGCCGCCCGGCGCGTGGCCACGACGATGGCCTTCGGAATCACCGGAATGAACGAGGGGCAGGCGGCAACCGCGAACATCGTGACCGCCGCCCTGGTGGTGGTGGCCTCGCCGTTGGGCCTGCCGGTGTCGACGACCCACGTCTCGTGCGGCGCGCTGTTCGGCATTGGCGCCGTCACAGGCGAAGCCCGTTGGCGCACGATCGGCGGCATCCTGGCCGCCTGGGTGGTGACGTTGCCATTCGCCGCCGTCCTGGCCGCCGCTGCCGCCCTGGCGTTCGGCGCGCGGTAGCGAGCCCCGCCCCGCCGTCGGCTACCTCAGCGCGGCCTTCACGCTCGCGGGGATCTCGAAGGTGCCCTCGGGGATCTCGTCGACCTCGTAGCTCACGTTTGTGAACTTTACCGAAAAGGACTGCAGTCCTCTCTGTTTGACCGAGCGGGGCGAGCGGATGCCCTGGCTCTCCTGCCAATCTGAGAGATCCCTGGTGATCGCCGGGCCGGTCGGCCCGAGGATCTCCTCACGGACGAGGAGCCCCGTGTCCTTGTCGAAGTAGCTGTGGAGAGGCGCTCCCTCGGCCGGGGTGAACACGATCTTGTAGCAGCTCTTCTCGCGGACGACCTCCTCGCCCGCGGTCTCCGCCGTCTCGTAGAACGTCCGCCAGACGGCGAAGGGGTTGAGATGCGCGGCGCGCAGGCTCTCCCTCTCCTCGGTGCCCTTCAGCACCGAAGCGCCTGCCAGGGGGTGCACCTGCCAGGCCGTGTCGCCGCTCACCCCGGTTTCGAAGTTGGGCACGC
>CAXMOH010000136.1:0-2994 GCA_964194855.1 uncultured Hyphomicrobium sp. | reverse complement strand
CTTGGCCAGCGTATCCATGTGAGAAAGCTCGTCTCCGGAAGGGGAGCCTGTCGGTGCCACGGGCTCGAGGAGCTTGGCCAGGCCGAAGTCGAGGATCTTGGCGTGCCCGTCTGGCGTGACGACGATGTTCTCCGGCTTGATATCGCGGTGGACGATGCCCGCGTCGTGGGCCTTTTGAAGCCCTCCGGCCACCTGGCTCGCCACCTCGACCGCCCCCAGCAGATCCAGCTCACGGGCCTGGATGAGGACCTTGACCGTGCGACCCTCGACCAGCTCCATGGCGATGAACAGGCCCTCGGGGCCTTCGTCGACGTCGTAGACCTGAGCGATCGCCGGGTGGTTCACGGCGCTGGCGGCTCGCGCTTCCTGGAAGAAGCGCGCCTTGCGATCAGGGTCCTTGGTGAACTCCGGCGGCAGGACCTTCAAGGCCACGGGTCGGCCGAGTCGCGTGTCGCGGGCCCGGTAG
Source organism: uncultured Hyphomicrobium sp. (assembly GCA_964194855.1). Taxonomy (GTDB): domain Bacteria; phylum Acidobacteriota; class Vicinamibacteria; order Fen-336; family Fen-336; genus JAJDNS01. Next base: position 2,528 of record CAXMOH010000136.1, on the reverse strand, counting down.
ACGACCCCCATGCCGCCCTTGCCGAGCTGCTCCTGGACCTCGTAGTGCTTGAAGGTCTGGCCGGTCATCGGGTCGAATGGTAACACCGCCGTCGCCACGGCTGTTCTCTGCATTCTCCATTGAGAACGAGCGGGGCAGCCTGCGGGTTCCGATTCGTCTCAAAGCGCCGCCGCGCCTGCCTCTTCGGGCCCTTGCGCCGGCGTTGGCGTGTGGTAGCTTTCGACCGGTGGCGCCGGGGAGCGGGCAACGGATCCTCGAGGAGAACCGCGCCCGAATAGTCGTGGGGGTGTCGGCGAGGTCCAGGAAGCCCGGAGGTGTGATGAGCCGCATGACCGCATTCGCCGTCCTCTGCATCGCTCTTGGAGCAGTCTCCCCGGTCGGGGCTCAAGCGGTCTCGAGCTCTGGACTCGACATGGAGCGCCTCCTCTACAACCACCCCGGCCTGGTCGTCGACCTGGGGGTGGGCCTCTGGGCGTCGCCGTTGCCGATGGACTACGACAGGGACGGCGACCTCGATCTCGTGGTCGTCTGCCCGGACAAGCCGTACAACGGCACCTACGTGTTCGAGAACCCCGGCGGCGGCCCCATGCCCGTCTTCAAGGCGGGGCGCCGGATCGGCCCCGGGCCCCGCAACGCCCAGGTCTCCTACGTCGACGGTGAGCCGCGCGTCCTCGTGCCGGGCCACGAGTACACCGACTTTCGCGCCACGGGACTCGAGCGTCTCGTCCCGATCTACCCCGAGACGCAGGTTCACCATGCGGACGGCCGGCTTCGTGCGAACCAGTGGAAGTACGCGGACTGGGAGGGCGACGGCGACCTGGACCTGATCGTCGGTGTGGGCGACTGGACCGACTACGGCTGGGACGACGCCTTCGACGAAAACGGAGAGTGGACGCGGGGCCCCCTGCGGGGCTTCGTCTACCTGATTCGCAATCAAGGGACACGGGACGATCCGCGTTATGACCCTCCGGTCCGGATCGAGGCCGGAGGCCGTCCCCTCGAGGTGTTCGGGATGCCTTCGCCGAGCCTCGTCGACCTGGACGGCGACGGAGATCTCGACATCGTCTGCGGGGAGTTCCTCGATCGACTCAGCTACTTCGAGAACGTCGGCGACCGACAGCACCCGCGCTACGCGGGGGGCCGTTTTCTCGAAGACGACCGCGGCGTGATCCACCTCGACCTCCAGATGATCGCACCCGTGGCCGTCGACTGGGACGGCGACGGCGACGTCGACATCGTGGTGGGAGAGGAGGACGGCCGCGTCGCCTACGTGGAGAACACGGGACGGCTCGTCGACGGCGTGCCGCGCTTCGGGCGTCCCCGCCACTTCCAGCAGGAGGCTCACGAGGTCAAGTTCGGCGCCCTCGTCACGCCCGTCGCCTTCGACTGGGACGGCGACGGGGACGAGGACCTGATTTGCGGGAACACCGCCGGCTACGTCGGCTTCATCGAGAACCTCGACGGCGGCGACCCGCCCCGCTGGGCCGCGCCACGTTTCCTCGAGGCGGGTGGGGAGGTGATCCGGATCCAGGCCGGCGGCAACGGGTCGATTCAGGGGCCGGCCGAGGCCAAGTGGGGCTACACGACCCTGGCGGTGGCCGACTGGGATCACGACGGCAGGCCGGACGTGGTCCTCAACTCGATCTGGGGTGAGGTGGTCTGTTATCGCAACGTCGGGAGCCGCCGCCAACCCGTGCTGGCGAAAGCGGCTCCGATCGAGGTGCGCTGGCCCGCCGGGCCTCCGAAGCCCGCCTGGAACTGGTGGGAGCCACGCGGCCGCCAGCTCGTCACCCAGTGGCGCACGACCCCGTACGTGGTGGATTTCGACGGCGACGGGTTGAACGACCTGGTGATGCTCGATCACGAGGGGTTCCTGGCGCTCTTCCCGCGTCGGCGGAGTCCGAGCGGGCTCGATCTCCTTCCGGGGCGGCGTGTCTTCGTCGGAGCCGACGGGGTGCCGCTCGAGCTCAGCCGCGGGACCGCCGGCAAGAGCGGCCGTCGCAAGCTGGCGGTGGTGGACTGGGACGGCGACGGCCAGCTCGACGTCCTGTTGAACGGGATGAACGCGGAGCTTCTGAAAGGACGGGCGCACGAGGACGGCACCTACGAGCTCACGAATCGGGGCCCGATCGGCCGGCGAGACATCTCGTCGCATTCGACGAGCCCGACCGTCATCGACTGGAATCGGGATGGGGTCCTCGACCTGCTCGTCGGGGCCGAGGACGGCCACCTGTACTCCACTCGACGACAGCACCTGGCGCCGCGGTAGATCAGGGACGGACCACGGCTTCCGCCCGTTGGGGTTAGGATCACGCCCCATGTCCGACTCCTCGGCCCCGAAGGCCCGCCTTCTTTCCCTCGATGCCTTCCGCGGCCTGACCATCGCGGCCATGATCCTCGTCAACAATCCGGGCGACTGGTCCTGCGTCTACTGGCCCCTCCTCCACGCCTCGTGGCACGGCTGGACGCCCACCGACCTGATCTTCCCCTTCTTCCTCTTCATGGTCGGGATGTCGCTCACCTTCTCG
>CAXMOH010000135.1:0-7279 GCA_964194855.1 uncultured Hyphomicrobium sp. | reverse complement strand
ATCTGCGAGAGCCCCCCGACTGGGGGCGGCACCGGAAGCTGGCGGAGGCTCGCGGACTGAGCGTGCCGATGCTGTGCTGCTCTCCCGACTTCACCCATCCCGACGCCGAGTACCGGCGCCAGGAGGTGGAAAAGGAGCTGGGCTGGATCGACATGGCGGCTGCCCTCGGGTGCAGCACCTGTCGCGTGCTGTCCGGCCAACGCCGCCCCGAGGTGTCGCGGGACGAGGGGCTCGGCTACGCGGCTGGCTGTATCGAGGAGTGCCTGCGCCGTGCGGAGGCGGCCGGGATCACCCTGGTCATAGAGAACCACTACAAGGACGACTTCTGGCAGTATCCGGAGTTCGCCCAGGCCATGGACGTCTTTTGCGACCTGGTCGACCGGATCGACTCGCCCCACTTCGGGGTCAACTACGATCCGAGCAACACCCTGCTGGCGGGCGAGGATCCGCTCGAGCTCCTGCGCCGTGTGCGCCGCCGGGTCGTCAGCATGCACGCCTCGGACCGGTTCCTCGCCGAGGGCACCATCGAGGACCTTCGCCGAGAGGAGAACTCGGTGGGTTACGCGCGCCGATTGAGCCACGGGGAGATCGGCAAGGGGCTCAACGACTATGACGCCATCTTCGCTCAGCTCGAGGCGGTAGGCTTCGACGGGTGGATCAGCATCGAGGACGGCGTGGACGGGATGGAGCAGATGAAGCGCAGCGCCGACTTCTTGCGGGAGAAGATGCGGCGATTCTGGCCGGAACAGTGAGGGGGTATCGATGAGCGATCAGGCACCGACACGGCGGATCTTCCTGGCGAGCTTCATGACGTTGATCGCCGCGGGGGTGGGCTTCGCCGTGCGTGGTGGAATTCTCAGGGAGTGGGGCAACCAGTTCGGGTTCACCCAGCTCGAGCTGGGCGCGATCACCGGAGGAGGGCTGGTCGGCTTCGGTCTCATCATCCTCGCCGCCAGCCTGATCACCGACCACGTGGGGTACAAGGCGCTCCTGGTCCTGGCGTTCGTGCTGCACGTCCTCTCTGCGGTCGTCACCCTCGCCGCCACCCCGACGTTCAACGCCCTCGGGCAGGAGGCCACCTACTGGTGCCTCTACGTGGGCATGTTCATGTTCGCGGTGGCGAACGGCCTTTGCGAGGCCGTCATCAACCCTCTCACGGCCACTCTCTACCCGAAACAGAAGACCCACTACCTCAACATCCTCCACGCGGGTTGGCCCGCTGGACTCGTCCTCGGCGGCCTCCTCGGCCAGCTCATCGTCGGGAGGGTGCGGTGGGAGGTGCCGATGGCGCTCTTCCTCGTCCCCGTCATTCTCTACGGCGTGATGATCCTGGGTGTGCGGTTCCCGATCTCCGAGGCGCGGGCCGCTGGGGTGGGATACGGCCAGATGATCCGGGAGCTCGCCTCGCCCATCCTCCTCTTTCTCCTTCTCCTCCACGCCGGCGTGGGCTATGTCGAGCTGGGGACGGACAGCTGGATCACGAACATCACCAACTCGATCCTCACCGGACAGGGCTTCCTGCTTTTCGTCTACGCCTCCAGCATCATGTTCGTCCTCCGCTTCTTTGCCGGGCCCATCGTCGAGCGGATCAATCCGTTGGGGTTGCTCTTCTGCAGCGCCGTCGTGGCCTCCGTCGGCCTCTTCATGCTCGGGTCCGTGGAATCGGCGGCCCTGGTGTGGATGGCGGTCACGGTCTACGGGCTCGGGAAGACGTTCTTCTGGCCCACCATGCTGGGCGTCGTGGGCGAGCGGTTCCCCCGAGGGGGCGCCGTGACGATGGGCGCAATTGGCGGCGTCGGGATGCTGAGCGCGGGGTTGCTCGGAGGCCCCGGGATCGGCTACAAGCAGGATTTCTACGCCTCCAGGTTCCTGCAGGAGGCGTCGACGCCGACGTTCGAGCGGTATGCCGCGCAGAGCGAGAGTCGGTTCGGTCCCTTCCCGAAGATCAGGGGGCTGGATGGCGCCAAGGTGGGTGTCCTCCTGGAGCCCAACGGAGCGGCGGAGCTGGAGCGGTCGGTACAGCTTCTCGAAGAGCAGGGTCGCTCGGTCCCTGCCATCACCAACCTCGAGGCGTGGTGGCAGTCGACGGGCCAGCCGAACGCCAGCGTCGACGAGGGTCCCGTCTCCGAGGCGCGCATCTTCGGCGGCCGCATGGCCCTCAAGTGGACCGCGGTGGTGCCCGCGTTCCTGGCCGTGGGATACCTGATCCTCCTGCTCTACTTCCGATCCAGGGGTGGCTACCGACAGGTGGAGCTCAACGAGGGTGGGGACGCCCCACGGTGAGGGTGTGAGGACGCGCTCCGCCCTGGTTCTGGCTCTGGGGCTCGCGGCGGGGACCGCGAGCGCGCAGGAGCTCACACCTCGTGTGTACGCGCCCGCCCCCACGGGCGGCAACATCGTCGTGCTCAGCTTCGGACGCTCGACGGGGGAGCTGCTCTTCGATCCTTCGCTGCCCTTCGACGACGTGAACGCCGGCATCAACTCCGGTTCGCTCCTGTATGGCCGCACCTTCGGGCTCTTTGGGCGCTCTGCGAACGCGATCGTCTCCCTCCCCTACGTCTGGGGCGACATCAGCGGATTCGTCGAGGGCGAGTTCCGCGAGATCACCCGGTCCGGTCTCGCCGACGTCCGTGGACAGCTCACTTTGAACATCCTCGGCGGGCCGGCGCTCACGCCCCGTGAGTTCGCCGCCGCCCGCCCGGACACCATCCTCGGCCTCAGCCTGGCCGTTGCAGTGCCCACCGGGCAGTACGATCCGTCGAAGCTCATCAACATCGGCTCCAATCGCTGGTCGTTGAGGCCCCAGCTGGGCCTGTCGAAGACGCTGGGGCCCTGGTACCTGGAGCTGTACGGAGGGGTGTGGTTCTTCGGAACCAACACGAACTTCTTCGGAGGCTCCGTGCGCGAGCAGGACCCCATCGGCTCGTTCCAGGCCCACCTGAGCTACACGTTCAAGCCCCGGTTGTGGCTGGCGGCCGACGCGACGTTCTACACCGGTGGGCGAACGACGCTGGACGGCAGGGTGAACGCGGACGTCCAGAGCAACTCACGCCTGGGGGTGACCCTGGCCCTGCCCCTGGGGCGCCGCGCCAACGTGAAGGTGGCCTGGGCCACCGGCTTCACCACGCGCGTCGGCGCCGATTTCGACACCGTGGCCGTGGCACTGCAGACGGTCTGGTTCGGGTGGCCGTGACGGCGCTCGAACGCAAGCGTAGTTGCGGATCCGGGTACTAGCATGGCCCTTCTCCTCGTCTCGTGCGGCGGGAACCCATCGGGAGGGCTCCGCGTCAAAGAAGCATGAAGCGCTTCTGGATCATTTTCGGGGCGTTCGTGGTCAGCGCCGCGACCCTCGGGGTCGCCTTGATGTTGGGCACCTGGGCTTTCGAGTACCGCCGCTACTCCCAGCACGAGACGCGACTCGAGCGCGTCATGGAGCAGGAGCCGACGATAGCCCGGCTCACCGAAGGCCTGGCGAACGAGGGAACCACGGTCCTGGCCGCACCCGAGACCGCCGAAGATCTTCAGGTCGCCATCGACACCCACGGTGAGGCGGCGGCCGACGTGCTGCGGCAGAAAGCGCGACGGTGGCCGAGCCTGCGCGTCTACCGCTCGGCGGACATGATCTACTTCATCTTCTTCGACGACGACGACATCATGCGCGACTTCGCTTGCGTGGGCGCCTAGCGACACCAACGAACGGGAGGACGCGAGGCCCCGGCGCCGGCGGCAGGACCTCGTCGATGATCCGGCGGAAGCGGGGCGCGAGGACGAGGTCGAAGACATGAGCCTTACCGGGGAAGAGCGCGAGGGCCCGGCGGCGAACGGCGCCCACGAGAGTCTCCGCTTCCTCCCTGCTCATCGGGTCCTGTCGCAGCACCGCGCACGCCAGGTCGACGCTCATGCGCAGCTCCCGGGCGCGCCGCCGCTCTTCGCTCAGCGCGGCAGGATTCGGCCCTTTGTCGTTCGTCACCGTCAGGAGTGTAGCAGCCGGTGTCTCAGCGGGCTCTCAGTGACGGATGGTGTCGTCGGAGACGGCCGGGCTGATGCCCTGCTCGGCGAGGAGCACCGCGGTGCGCCGGCTGCCTGTCTGCAACCACCGCTCGTACAGCTTCACGAGCGACGCGGGCGTCGTGAGCATCGTCTTCTCCGACACCTCGGCGAGGAGATCCACGAACTCCCGGAAGCGTTCGGCCAGCTCCGTGAAGACCCCGGTCGCCACGACGACCTCGCGCTCGTGGGCGAGGCCGAGCCGCGCGTAGGCGCCCCCGCCGAGCGTGGCGTAGTAGCGGAGATCGCTCCCGCCGCGTGCGAGGCTGTCGCCGAAGAAGCCCGAGACGAAGAGCGCCGTGTCCGCGGTGGCCCGGAGCAGCAGCGAGCGCTCCTGGCCGGTGGCCTCGAGGGCGCGTGTGTAGAGGAGAGCAAGGGGTGTCTCGTCGAAGCCGGGCTCGTGACCGGGCATTCGCTCCCCGTGGACGAAGGCGGCGAGGAGGTTCACGAGGTAGCACTCGGTGAAAGCGGACGTCGAGACGCGCTGGCGCTTCATGGCTTCGAGCAGCCGGTCGTGAAAAAACGCCGCCGCCGTCTCGTCATACACCATTCGCTCCGGCATCAGCTCCTCCCATCCCCCCGAAGGGCCTGCCTTCACACGCCCGTGACTGCAGGAACCGTGCACAGCGGCGTCAGATTGTCACGATTGTGCCGTAAGTGGCTCTGCGGCAGACGGTTAGATGAGCTTCGTGCCGAGCGCCGCGGTCCCGCTGGCCGCCCCGGGCTGTCACCTCCCGGGACACGGTCGGTCAGTCCCGAGTCCAGTTCCGCCCCATGAGGCGGCCGTGCTCGACCATCAGGCAGCGGTTCATCACGACCGTCAGACCGGCCGCTTCCGCACGGCGAGCACCGTCCTGGTCGATGCACTGGAGCTGGGTCCAGACGGCGCCCGCGCCGGAGGCGATGACGTCGTCGAACACCCCCGGCAGAAACTCGCTTCGCCGGAACACGTTCACGAGGTCGATCGGTGCGGGGACGTCCCGGACGTTGCGAAAGACTCTTTGCCCCAGGATCCGCTCCTCCCGGGGGTAGACCGGGACGATGTCGTAGCCGGCCTCCTGCAGGTAGCTGGCCACCCGGTGCGAGGCGCGGTGGGGCTTGGGCGAGAGGCCAACCACCGCGATCCGGCGAACTCGCTCGAGGAGCTTGCGGATCGTGTCGTCGTCGAGATTCTGGAACGGTTGCATCAGGAGGCGATGAGCCTCATGACGGCGCCCGGACCGAGGGGAAGGTCGAGGAGCATCCACGCCACGAGGAGGATGGACCAGACGACGAGAAACGAGATCGTGTAGGGCAACATCGTGGCGACCACGGTGCCAATGCCGCTCTTCTTGTCGTACCTCTCGAAGAAAGCCACGATCAGTGCGAAGTACGACATCATCGGCGCGATGATGTTCGTGGTGCTGTCTCCCACGCGATAGGCGGCCTGCGTCAGCTCCGGCGTGTAGCCCAGCAGCATCAGCATCGGCACGAACACGGGCGCCATCACCGCCCACTTCGCCGAGGCGCTCCCCATGAAGAGGTTGATGAAGGCGGAGAACAACACGAAGCCGAGCATCAGTGGTATCCCGCCCAGCCCGGAGGCCCGCAGGGCCTCGGCGCCCTCGACCGCAACGATCAAGCCGAGCCTCGTCCAGTTGAAGTACGCCACGAACTGAGCGGCGAAGAAGACGAGGACCATGTAGCTGCCGAGGGTCGACATGGCCTTGCCCATCCCCCTCATCACGTCGGCGTCCGAGCGGATCGTGCCCGCGCCCACGCCGTACGCGATCCCCACCGCCGAGCCGCCCAGGAAGATGAAGGCGACGATTCCGGAGAGGAAGGGGGAGCGCAGAAGGCCCCCGGTCTCGGGGTTGCGCAGGAAGCCGTCGGCAGGAACGGTGCCCAGGAGCAGCAGCACCACGAAGGCGATCGCCGCTGCAAGGGCGAAGCGCAGCCCCCGGCGCTCGGCTCCATCGAGCCCCTCGAGGGCCTCCGGGAGGGCGTCTCCCGCGTAGGATCCGAGCAGCGGTTCCACGACTTTCTCCGTCACCCACGTGCCCGTGGTGGTGATGAAGAAGGTGGAGACCACCATGAAGTAGTAGTTGCAGGCAGGGTTGACCGTGTAGGCCGTGTCGACGATGCGAGCTGCCTCTTCCGTCAGTCCGGAGAGCAGCGGATCGACCGTGCCCAGCAGGAGATTGGCACTGTAGCCGCCCGACACTCCCGCAAAAGCCGCCGCCAGGCCCGCGATGGGGTTACGGCCGGCGGCGAGGAAGATCATGCCCGACAGAGGCACGAGCAGCACGTAACCGATCTCGCTCGCGGTGTTCGACAGCACGCCGGCAAACACGATGACGAACGTGAGGAGCCGCGGCGGCGCCGAGAGAACCAGAAGGCGCAGGCCCGAGCCGATGAGGCCGCTGCCCTCCATGACACCGATCCCGAGCATGGCGACGAGCACCGTGCCGAGAGGAGCGAAGGAGGTGAAGTTCGTCACCATCTCCGTGAGGATCCGATGCAGGCCCTCGACGCTCAGCAGGCTGACGGCACGAATCGTCTCGCCGGTGCCGGGGTGGGTGACCTCCAGGCCGACCCATGCCGCGATTCCCGAGGCGACGATGACCGCCAGGGAAAGCAGTGCGAAAAGCGTCGCCGGGTGGGGGAGCAGGTTCCCCGCGTACTCGACGAAGCTCAGGAGGGCCGAGGGGGCGCGGCGCAGGCGTTCGAAGATGGGCTTCATAGCGCTTGTCCGGGGAACCGAGACCGGCGCACGCACGGTCTCACGATCAAAGCATAAGGGGCGAGTTTCCCCGGGACAAGTCGGGACCTTCGTCGGACCTCGCCCGGCGAAGTGGGGGAAGCCGAGGGGAAGGAAGGAGGGGGCCGGCGGCACGGTGCCGCCGACCCCGCTCGGTCAGGACTTCGAGCGCCAGTCCGCGATGGCCTTCGCGGCTTCCTCCCTCCCGCCGAGGCCGAACGCGAGAGCCGCGGCGAGGGCGAGGCCCACGATCACCGCTCCGAAGGCGAGGGTCACGATCTCCGAGGCGAGTCCGGCGCGGAAGAGCGCCATCGCGCCGGTGAAGATCAGGATGGCGATGCGGGCGACGTTGCCCAGCAGGGCCGAGGGCCCGCCGTCCGTGGGCGAGATCGCCTTGTAGGCGACCCGGCTCAGGAAGAGGCCCACGCCGAAGATCACGACGGCCACCACGATGTTGAAGAGGCCCGCGAGCAGTTGCTCGGCGAGGCTGGA
>CAXMOH010000134.1:0-4043 GCA_964194855.1 uncultured Hyphomicrobium sp. | reverse complement strand
CCCATGATGGACCCCCGCCGGCAGAAGATGCAGGAGGAGATGGGAGAGCTCTACGCTCGCCACGGCATGAGCATGAGCACACAGATGCTCGTCGGCTGTCTGCCCCTGCTCCTCACGATGCCGTTCCTCTTCGCGTTCTATCGTGTGCTGGACATCTCGGTGGAGCTGCGAGGGGCATCGTTCCTCTGGATCCCGGACCTCTCGCACAAGGACCCGCTCTTCATCACACCGGTGCTCATGGGTGTCTCCATGTACGCCATGCAGAAGATGATGCCGTCGACCCTGGACCCCGCCCAGCAACGAATGATGATGCTCATGCCCGTCGTCCTCGGGGGGATGTTTCTCGCGGCCCCGGCCGGGCTGAACCTCTACTGGCTCACCGCCAACCTCTGGTCGTTGCTTCAGCAGATCGTCGAAATGAAGGTCCTGCGGCCGAAGGCGGCGGCGACCCCTCCGAAGAAGGGACGCAAGAAACGATGAAGGACCGCGTCTTCACCGGCCCGGACGTTCCCGCAGCCCTGGCCGAGGCAGCCACGGCCCTCGGTCTGCCCGAGGCCGAGCTTCGCTACGTCGTTCTCGATGCCGGCTCGGAAGGCGGCCGGGGGCTTCAGGCCACTCCCGCCCGGGTGGCCGTGCTCGCCGAGAAGACCCAGGGACCCCGCCATGAGGAGGAGCCGGTGGTGTCGGCGCCGCCGCCGCCCACCGACGCCCGAGCCGGCATCCGGGCGACCATTCGGGCAGTGGCCGAGGCTGCAGGAGTCGACGTCTCCGCCGAGATCTCCGAGGGCGAGGAGCGGGTCATCGTTCAGCTCGTGGGCCCCGACCACGCGTTCTTCTTCGGACAGGACGGCCGCGGCGATGTCCTTCGCGCCACCGAGCACCTCATCCAGCGGACCTACGGCAGGGACTTTCTCCCCCGGTCCTTGCGCGTGGAGTGCGAGGGCTTTCAGGAGAAGCGGGACAAGGCTCTTGGCGACGACGCTCGGCAACTGGCCGATGCGGTGCGCGGCGACGGCACGCCGCGGACGACGGAGCCCTTGAACGCGTACGAGCGTCGCATCGTGCATATCGCGCTCAGCGAGGCGCCCGACGTCACGACTCACAGCGTGGGCGAAGGCCCTGCCCGCCGGGTCACCGTGGCCCTTGCCGAAGAGAACGCGCCGGCGGAGGCGAGCGAATCTCCCTCGGCGCCCGCGGACCCCGACGAAGACTCCCGGTGAAGCGTGGGCGTGAGCCCCCACCTCGCCCCGCTCGAGGCCTTGGGCCTCGCCGCGCCGGTGATGACACGCGTCGCCGCCTACCTCGACACCCTCGGCGCGTGGGGCCGCCGGATCAATCTCACCGGAGCCAGAGACCCCAGAGAGCGTGTGGAACGCCTCGTCGCGGCCGTCGTCCCCGTGGTGGACGTGCCGGAGCCGGGCACGCTCATCGACGTCGGCTCGGGAAATGGCTCGCCCGGCCTCGTTCTCGCCCTGCTCCGCGACGACCTCGAGGTGACCCTGCTCGAGCCGCGGATGCGCCGCTGGGCTTTTCTCCGAGAGGCCGCGCGAAGTGCCGGGCGTCCTGACATCCGTGTCGTGCGGTCCCGTCACGACACGTACGTCGGGGAGCCTGCCCGGACAGTCACGATGAGAGCCCTCTCCTTGCCCCTCGGCGAGCTGGAGCCGCTTCTGCAGCCCGCTGGCCAGGTCGTCGTTCTCGGCCGCCCACCCGTCCCCCATGGGGCGTTCGAGCCGCGGCCCGAGGCCACCGGCGGCCGGGCGGACGTGCATGTCTTCCGCCTCCGTGGCACGGATGTTCCACGTGGAACGTCAGGGAGCGACGAGAAGCACTGAGGCGGCCCCTGGGGCCTGTGCTATCCTCGCGGCCTTCCGGTGGGGGAGAACCGAACCTTGGGACGTATCATCGCCATCACCAACCAGAAAGGCGGGGTCGGGAAGACCACGACCGCGGTCAACCTCGCAGCCAGCCTGGCGGCAGCCGAACGCCGGGTCCTGGCGGTGGACGCCGACCCGCAGGGAAACCTGACCTCCGGCCTCGGGCGAAAGACACCAGAGACCCAACGGAGCCTCTACGAGGCCCTGATCGGGCAGGAGCCCCTGGCCGAGCTCATGGTGCCCACCGATCTCGAGCACCTCACCCTGGTCCCTTCCGATCGGAATCTGACAGGCGCCGAGGTGGAGCTGGTCCCCCTGATGGCCCGGGAGTTCCGCCTGAAGGAAGCGCTCGCCCCAGTCTCGGGGGAATTCGACTATGTCATCGTCGATTGTCCCCCGAGTCTCGGGCTGCTCACGGTCAACGCTCTCGCCGCAGCCGACAGCGTCCTGATCCCCCTCCAGTGTGAGTACTACGCTCTCGAGGGGATCTCGGAGCTGACCGCCACCCTCGAGCGGATCAGACAGGCCCTGAACCCCGCCCTCGAGGTCGAAGGCGTCCTGCTCACCATGGTCGACGAGCGCACGAATCTCACCCAGCAGGTCATCGCCGAGATTCGCAACCATTTCCAGGACCAGGTCTTCGAGACCCAGGTGCCCCGCTCGGTGCGGCTTGCCGAGGCCCCGAGCTTCGGAAAGCCCGCCATCCTCTACGACATCCGCTCCAAGGGAGCGGAGGCCTATCTGCAGCTGGCCCGAGAGCTCCTCTCCCAGGGCCAGCTCGCCCTGTTCACCCCGTGAGCGCCAGCCCGAAGAGAAAGGCCCTCGGCAAGGGCCTCGCGGCGCTCTTGCCCGAGCCGAAGTCGCCATCCGCTCCCGGATCCCCCGCCGAGGTGCCCGTGGATCGGCTGGAGCCCAACCCGCACCAGCCCCGCTCCTCCCTGGATCCGGCGCGTCTGGCCGAGCTCGCGGCCTCCATCCGCCAGACCGGTGTCATGCAGCCGATCCTGGTGCGGCCCCGGGGTTTGGGCTTCCAGATCATCGCCGGCGAGCGCCGCTGGAGAGCCGCTCAGCAGGCGGGCCTCCTCACGGTTCCAGTCACCGTTCGAGACGTGCCGGACCGGGAGATGCTCGAGCTGGCACTCGTGGAGAACATCCAGCGCCAGGAGCTCACCGCCCTCGAGGAGGCCCAGGCCTTCCAGAAGCTCCAGGCCGAGTTCCAGCTCACGCAGGAAGAGATCGCCCGCCGGGTCGGGCGGGAGCGATCCACCGTGGCCAACATGCTGCGGCTTCTCAGGCTGCCTCGGGAGGTGCGCGAGCTCGTCGGAACGGGCCAGCTCGATGCGGGCCACGGCCGGGCACTCCTCGCCCTGGCCCGCGCCGAGGAGCAATTGGCCCTCGGGCGCGAAGCGGCACGCAAGGGTCTCTCGGTCCGCGAGGTGGAGCGGCGGGTCGCCCTGGCGCGGGCTCCGGAGAGACGAGCCGCCGGTTCGCGCAAGGACGCGAACACGCGAGCTGCCGAGCAACGTCTTCGGGCAGCCCTCGGCTCTCGCGTCGACGTGACGCGCAAGGGTCGGGGCGGCACCGTGCGCATCTCGTTTTCCAGCGAGGCGGAGTTGCAGCGGCTGTTCGACCTGTTGCTCCGTGCCGGGCGCCGCCGCTGAGGCGTGCTAGGCTTCGGGAAGAATGGCCAAGATGAAGAGCGCGGACGACCTCAACGGCTTCCTCGACGAAGGAACCGAGTTCTCGGGCGAGCTGCGTTTCCGGGACGTGCTGAGGATCGACGGTCGCGCAAAGGGCCGCATCGTGTCCGACAACATGCTGATCATCGGAGAGACCGGGTTCGTCGATGCGGAGATCGATTGCGGGATCGTCTCGATCCGGGGTCGCGTGAGCGGCGAGGTCCGGGGTCGGCAGAGGATCGAGCTCCTGTCCGGCTGCCGGGTCCAGGCCCGGCTCGTCTCCCCGAAGCTGCTGATCGAAGACGGGGCTTTCTTCGAGGGCGATTGCCAGATGGGCGAGCCCCCGGAGGGCTTCAAGCCCACGGACGCGCCCCCCGCTCACGAGCCGCAACAGAGTTCATAGCATAGTTCTTTGTATACTTGTTTGGCGCCTTCCCGCAAGGAGTCCTGGGGCTCGAAGTCGCCACGAAGCCGTTGATTGTAAGGG
>CAXMOH010000133.1:0-4326 GCA_964194855.1 uncultured Hyphomicrobium sp. | reverse complement strand
GCGTCGAAGATTGGCACCGTGATCGAGCCGTTCAGGTGCTCGTGACCGCTCTGTCGAAGAACTCCGAGACGCTGAAGCTGCGCCCGCATCGTGTAACTGCGCAGGCTTGATGGCGCGGTCTGCCCACGATTGATGGCGCGGCCGGGGCAAAGAAAAAGGCGCCACGGGGGCGCCTTTCTCGGCTCAGAAAGGGTCGATGCCGGGGAAGCGGAGTTGTTTTGCGGTTCGGGTGTCGGTGAGGATGTCGCGTAGTGCTTGCAGGAGTGGAACGAGTCCAGCGGGTGCAGCGAGGTATTCGCGCTGCATGAGGGCGAGTGCGGTATCGACGGCGGCGTGAAGAGTCTGAAGCTCGGGTCGTTGTCCGGGGTCGGGGTATGCCTCGCGGAGATCGAGGAGGATGGTGCAGAGGAGCTCGTCGAGCCATCGGACAGTGGTGTCGTCGAGGGCGGGTTGGAGGGGGAGGTAGTATGCGCGGCGCTGGCGGGTGATGTTGATGGCGCTTCGACCTCTAGCAGAGCCCGCTGTGCGGCGTCCGCGTCGACGACCTTCTTGTTGTCCTCGGCGGCGGCGAAGAGTGCGGCGATGGCGATATTCTGGACCTGTCTCGGGATGCCTCGGCTGTGCTGGAAGATGATGGCGACGGCCTCAGGTTCGAAGAGATTGCGGGAGGCGCCGGCGGCCCGGAGATGTTTGTCGAGAAAGAGGGCGATGTCTGGTTCGGTCAGCGGCGATAGGCGGGCGCGGACGGCGATACGCTGTGCGAGGGAGAGGTGCTGGGGCTCGGCGAGGCGTTCGCGGAGGGTGGGCAGACCGGCGAGGATGAGGGCGAAGGGGCTCTCGTCGTCGAGGCTGTCGGCGGTGAGCAGCCGGAGATCTTCCATGGAAGGGTCGGGCATGGCGTGGGCCTCGTCGAGGACGAGCAGCGTGCGCTTGGCGAGCCCCCGGAAGTGACCAATGAGCTCCTGTGCAGTCTCGCCCTTGAAGCGGCGGGAGCGGAGGCCGAGTTTCGAGGAGAGGCTGGACAGGAGGCTGAAGGGGCTGAGGGTCGAGAGTGAGGAGTAGACGAACTGGTAGGAGCTGGGGTCGAGCTCGCGCTTGAGGGTGCCGATGACCGTGGATTTTCCGGCCCCGGAGACGGCGGTGAGGACGGAGATGCTCTGCCGCCCGAGACCAAATCGGAGCCGTTCGAGGGCCGCGCGAAACCCGTTGTGTTGGAGGATCGCGGAGTCCGTCGCGTTCTGAGGAAAGGGGGGACGATGGAGATGAAAATGATCTTCGATGAGGCTCATGGGGTTCCTTTTTTGCGGGCGAGCCGGACGTGCTCGCGGAGGGCCTGCAGATAGAGGGATGCGTGCATGCCGCCCCCCAAATGGGCGACGGCAGCTTTGAGGGCGACATCGCAGATGGCGATCTCGACGGGAGCGAGGGATTGAAGTGTCTTCGCCGCGAGACTGGACTCGGGCTCGCTCAAAGAGCGGCCGGAGCAGGCCCGGATGCGTTCGCAGAGCCGGGCGACGGTGAGCAAGCCATCCTCACGCCCGGTGGCGCGGAAGCGGATGGCGGCGGTCTCCTGGGCGCGGCGTTGCTCGTGTTCACGGCGCAGCAGCTCGAGGTAGTCGATCGACTGCTTTGAAGGTGGCGCCGGCTGAGGTGGCGTGACCGGAGCTTCCCCGTGGACCTGCGGGAGCGCCCGCTCGTGGCGCCGTTTGTTGAAATAAATGAGGACGCTGGAGAGGTCGTTGGGGTCGTACAGGACGTCGACCCAGCGGCGGCGCAGGCCAGTGTCCACGACGAAGGCGACGCCGCCGACCTCAACGGTGCTGGTCTTCTGATGGACCTTCCGGCGCGCTTTGAGGCGCAAAACCTCGTCGAGCAGGACGGGGTCCGGACGACGAAAGGACATGCCCTCCGTCAACCGATTCCAGCGCTCGAGAGGAGCCTCCCCCGTCTCAGAGTGAGGGCGGCGGTGGTACCGCTCTTCCAGCCAAGCGCGCCAGAACTCGTTGAGCTGCTCGAGGGTGGGGGCCTCCTCCCGGAGACGCACCTCGGTCTCGAAGGCGTCCTTGACGGTCCGGTTGAAGCGCTCGATGACCCCGCGTCCCTCACTCGTGTAGGGCTTGCTGTGGACGAGGTCGATGCCGAGCGCCGAGCAGGCGAAATGGAAGCGGTTCGCGCGATACGCAGCCCCCCGGTCCAGGTAGAGCCGCTCGGCCAAGCCGTGCGCCGTGCTCAGGGCCCGGAGTGATCTCCGGGACGCCATCAGATCCTCCGTGAGGTTGTAACGGGACTCTGGGAGATACCGGGTGCAGTGGTCGATGAACGCGCTGAGCAGCGCCCTGCGGATCTCGCCATTGGCGGCACGGACATACGGACCGTGGTGGAAATCGCCCACCACGAATTGCAGGGGGCGCTCGAACGCCATCCGCACGTGTCGTTTCGTACCGAGCACGCCGAGCATCCGACGGCTGGCGTTGTGGCGATCGAGGTGACGGTCGAGGGTCGAGCGACAGATGGCCCCCTTCGCCACCAGATCGGACCGCTCGAGGATGTCGATGAGCGTCGCCGTGGAGCGCGCAGGTCCTTCCTTGCGCAGCGCGATGGCCCGGTCCAGCGTCGCCTGCGGCAGGGCGGTGACAGTCCCCTGGTCTTTCCGCTCGGAGCGCTGGAGAGTCTCCAGCCTGCCTTCCTCGTAGCGTCGGGCCCAACGCTGGAGGGTGCGGAGACTGACCGTCACTTCCTCGCCTCCCGGAGCAATGTGGGACTGGGCTGCAACGAGACGCAGCAGCGCGGTCCGCTCTCCCGGTGGGGCTTCGACCGCCTCGGCGATGAGGCGGTATCGGAAGATGGCCTCGAGGACCCGCGGAGCCTCCAGGCCCATCCGTTTTGTCATGGTGGGCAGACTACGGCAGGGGGGCGGCACCTCCGAGCGCCATTGCCGGGGATAAACTCGACGGGCCTCGGACGAGCCCGTAGATGTCCCCGTGAGCGGACAACTGCCAGTGCAGCAGCCGCGAGAGGCCACTACGGCCCACCCCGAGCCCAAGCCGCTCAAGGGCCGCCCCCACCTGCTCGAGGCCGGTCAGCACTTTCCTCAGGAGGGGGACCTCTCCCGCGGTGTCCGTGCTCTGGGCCGCGAGCCCTGTACCCGCCGGCGCGTCGGGATCCAGGCGGCGCACCAGTGCCAGCAACATCTCTGGTCGCGCGAGCCGCTCCACCCAGTGTGCCCATCGGCGACAGCTCGTAGGGCTGGCACCAGCCGGGGCGGCGGCGGCTCGGTGGCTTTCCGAGCCCATCACCCGTCGCCCGACCGTGGCCGCTACCACATCGAGCTGGTACTGACGTCGCGGATAGAGCCCAGGCGGATAGACACTGAAGCTGACTTTGCACGCGGAGCACTTCGCCCGGGGGATCTCGAGCTCCTGTCGCTGCGTATTACCAACGACTTGCACGACCACGAAGACGCACCGCCAACCGTTCCACCAGCAGCGCTCGTCGCAGCCCCGGCACGGGGGAGGACGTCCGCTCCTCTCCCGGTGTTTCTGGATAGCGGCAAGTTCGGCCTGCTCGCGGACAGCAGGCTTGCGCTCGATGGTTCTCGAAGGTACGTCAGGCATGGGTGGGGTGGTGCCCGACGTTGGTCTTCCCGGACTCTTTGTGTCGGGCACCGCCTTCCTACCTCAGGCTCGCGGGCCGTGCAGTGCCGACCGCCACTGCTGCGCACCCCGGCGGGTGGTGCCCGACGATGCTCTTCCCGGACTCTTTGTGTCGGGCACCGCCTTCCTACCTCAGGCTCGCGAGCCCTAGGAGCCGTGGACAGTGCCGCGTCTGCCGGGCCCGGTGGAGCGGGGCGGACAACGCTACGCGTTGCCCTCACCCGCACCACCGGCCCCTTGGACAGCCCTCCGGCCTACGGCCTACGGCCTGCCCACGGCAGTGTGAACAGCGGCTCCGACTCCGCTCCGCTCCGTCTCCGCCCCTGCTCACACTGCCCACCGCTGCGACGACGACGATAACGATGATCGCTTCGCGTCCGAAACACAGGGCCCACGCAACCTCGGGTGAGGCGATACGCCGGGAAAAAGTCATTGACGCTAGGCAGCTGTGCCGACCGCCACTGCTGCGCACCCCGGCCAACCGGTTCCGGCGCCCACCCGCAGCGACATCGTCCGCGAGCAAACTACGCCATCAAGCGTGAGCCCTTACAGGTGGTGCCCGACGATGCTCTTCCCGGACTCTTTGTGTCGGGCACCGCCTTCCTACCTCAGGCTCGCGAGCCCTAGGAGCCGTGGACAGTGCCGCGTCTGCCGGGCCCGGTGGAGCGGGGCG
>CAXMOH010000132.1:0-3568 GCA_964194855.1 uncultured Hyphomicrobium sp. | reverse complement strand
TCGGCGCGATTGACAGGTGGTCGCCACTGCCTTCCCTCTGACTGACCTTCGCGAGCCCGAAGTCGAGCACCTTGACCTGACCGTCGGCCGTGACCATGACGTTGGCGGGCTTGAGGTCCCGGTGGACGATGCCCTTCTCGTGGGCCGCGGCCAGGGCGTCGGCGAGGGCGCCGCCGATGTCGAGAAGCCTCTCGAGAGGCAGGCCACTCTCGGGGATGAAGCGATCGAGGGCCTGGCCCTCGACGAGCTGCATCGTCAGGAAGTGGACGCCGCCCGCCTCCTCGACGGAGTGAACGGTCACGATTCCGGGGTGGTCGAGGGCCGCCAGGGCCTTCGCCTCGCGCTGGAAACGCTCGAGCCGCTCCGGGTTTGTTGCCATCTCGGCGGGCAGCACCTTCAGGGCGACGTCGCGCCCGAGCTTCGTGTCGGTGGCCCGGTACACCTCACCCATCCCGCCGGCGCCGATCGCGGCGGTGATCCGGTAGTGGGCGAGCGTCTGGCCGATCATGGCAGTGGCTCCGTCCCTCGGTCTCGGAGAGACCGTTCAATCCCAGTGATCTTGAGGCTGCGGGATTCTAGCAGCCCCGCCCTCGGGGAAGGTGGGGGCTATCGGACTTCCTCGCCCGAGGCAGAGTCACGCCCGATTGAAGCTCCTGCTTCTTCCACCATGGTCTGGCTCGCGGGTCAGCGACGAGGCGGCACAGAGCCAAGGGCGAGGAACATCGGCACCGGCTCAGGTCGCTGCTCGGTGGCGCCCTCGAGCACGTCGAGGGGCACGAAACCGTAGCGCCGGTAGAACTCCTCCGCTCCGCGCTTCGCGTCGACCACGAGCCCGACGCATCCGAGCTCGGCCATCATGCGCTCGGCCAGCTCGATGGCAAACCGCAGGAGTGCCCTCCCGAGGCCGCGCCCGCGGGCAGAGGCGTCCACCGCCAGGCGGGCGAGCCTGAGAATCGGCACCGGGTAGGGAGGGGTCTTCCGGCCAGACGGAAGATCGGCGGCATCCAATGAGCCCGGCGCGACCGTGACGAAGCCGAGGATCCGCTCGCCATCGATGGCCACGTACGTCGCACCGATGTGATGGCGAAACTGGTTCTGCCCCGCGTACCGGTGGAAGTAGAGGTCGAGCGCCTCGTCGCCGGAGCGAAACGCCTGGCGGTCGTCCGAGCGCCGGAGCGCTCGGATCTCAACGGTCATCAAACAGGCGCTTCATGTCCTCCGTCGGCTCCGGAGGGCGCGCGATCATGTCGCGCACGCCCTCCGCGCTCTGTGCGCTCAAGACGATGCGTGCGGGCACGACCGCGTCGGCGGGCAGCTCCTCGAGAGCCTGGAGGTGCTGCAGCAGGGCGTCCTCGATCAGACGGGCCCGTGTTTGGCCCGTTCTCCGCACGAAGCGCTCCAGACGGGCTTTCGTCTCCTCGGAGATATGCGCGGACACTTGAGTGGTCGGCAATGATCCTCCTACAATTCTGTAGATTCTACAGATATCTAGATGCTAGCGCAAGGCCCGGCAGCGGTGATGCGGCAGTGGACGAGCGTTTGGCCGAGGTCGCTCTGCTCGGGGTCGTGGTCATTCACCGGAACTGGCCTTTCGCGCACGATCCGGGGCCCAGTTCAAGGCGAGCATCAGCGTACTGGCCTGAACCTGCTCGGGCTGCTCGGGCATCACGAATCCCTCGCCTCCCGGGGCGAGATCCCACTGCGCCATCACCAGGTCCGTTGTCAGGGGCGCGACACCGTCGAAGACCTTTCGCGGCCGTGCGAGCTGCAGGCCCGTTCCTGCGCGCAGGGAGACCGCCATCATCTCGGTGTGGTTCTGATAGAAGATCTCGTTCCGTTGCGGGTGCCATGCCGGGCTCGTTCCGCCCCCCACGGAGACCTGGCGTCTCGCCCCCGGACCCGGGAAGATCTGGACGTAGACCTCGTTCCGACCCGTCTCATCGGAAACGTACGCGAGAAGCCGCCCGTCGGGAGAGAAGACGGGCGCCCTCTCGTTGGAGCGTGTCCCCAGGACGAGGCGGGCCTCGCGCGTCTCGAGGGAGAGCGTCCAGATGTCCCAGCCGGTCTCCGAGGCATCCTCGGCGTAGGCCAGGAGCCGTCCGTCGGGGGAAACCGACGACGGGACCTGGGTGAGGGGCCTGCTCAGCAGCACCTCGGGAGGGCCGCTGCCGTCGCCCCGCACTCGGAAGATGTCGTCCGGATTGGCCCCCTGGAAGATCACCCACTCGCCATCCGGCGACCAGATGGGCATGATGCCCTCCGGGACGAGCCGCGCCAGGGTCCCCCTGTCCATCTCGTAGGTCCAGATCTCGTCGTTGGCGGTGCCCAGCCACAAAGCGAGGCGTCGGCCATCGGGCGAGGTGCGCACGGTCAGGAAGGGCCGGGTCTCTTCTGTGAGTGTCTCGATCCGGCCCTGTGGATTCATCCGGACCAGCGTCCGGTTCTCGAGATCGACGGAGGCCGGGAGGTAGACGAGGGTGCCGCTTTGGGACAGCCCGTAGTGAGCGCTGCCCGTCGACATGGCACGGCTGACGCCCTCGACCGCCGTAAACGGCGGCCCGGTGACGGCCAGGCGCGCGAGGTCGAAGGGCGCCGCCAGCAGTGAGCCCGCGCGGGCGTAGAGGATGTGGCCGGAGGCCGAGTAGCTCGCCCCGGTGCCGCCTTCGAGCACGATCTTCTGCTCTCCGCTTCGCAGCGAGACGGCGCCGATGGAGGCATCGTCGAACGTCTGCATGCCCGTCGTCTTGACGGTGAAGAGCACAATGTCTGCGCCAGGAACGAAGCGGGGCCAGCGGTGGCTCATCTCCCCCTGCTCGGCATCCGGCGTCGTCAGGGGTGTGGCCTCTCCCCCCTCGGCGGGGATTCGCACCAGACCGCTGCTGGCGTTGGGGGCGAATATGATCTCGTCGTCGTCGCTCCAGCAGCCACTCCGGTTGTCGCGGGCCAGGGCCAGATCGACCGGGGCGCCGCCCTGGACCGAGACCTTCTTGAGCGTGCGATCGGCGAAGAAGCCGATCCAGGTTCCGTCTGGGGAGAAGAAGGGGTTCGACGCGCCCTCCGTTCCGGGAAGTGGCCGTGCGTCCAGGGAGTCCATCGTCCTCTCGTAGAGCTGCTCGACCGTCCCGTCGGACGCGACGTAGACCAGACGCTGGCCGTCGCGGGAAAGGGCGAGCCCACCGAACTGATGCCAGGACGAGCTGAGGAGTGGTCGGCCGGTGTCGAGCGCGAAACGGACCAGGGGAAGTGGGTCGACCGCTCCCGTGGGTTGCACCGCGCGCCCGACGGCCGCCCCCACAAGCGCGGCCAGGAGAGCGACGAGCGCGGCCATCGACGGCGTGATCCTTCGCCCCCGCGTCCTCTCGGGGACCTCGGCGCCCAGGATCGCCTGGGACTCCCCCGGCCGAACGGCGATGCGGGCTTCGCCGACGTCCCGCAGGCGGGTGGTGGGATCCCTGTCCAGGCACCGCCGCAAGAGCAGGCGGATGGCAGCGGGGGTGTCGGAGGGCAGCGCCGTCCAATCGACCTCGCGAGTCAGCACCGCGGCGAGGGTGTCGCTGACCGTCTCACC
>CAXMOH010000131.1:0-6389 GCA_964194855.1 uncultured Hyphomicrobium sp. | reverse complement strand
ATTGGTGACCCGCCAGGGACTTGAACCCCGAACCCAGAGATTAAGAGTCTCTTGCTCTGCCAGTTGAGCTAGCGGGCCACCGAAGAAACGAGAATACACGAACAGCGCGGCGGCGTGCAAGATGGCGTTGGCCTGAGGGTGCTGTGGATGTCCTGTGGAAACTCGTTCCGGACCGAGTTTCCACAGGTGAAGCGGTAAGCTTGGGGCGTGGACGGACGCACAGAGGCCGGCTTTCGGCACCGCTTCCGCGCGCTTCTGGCCCTGGTGGGGCCGAAGCGGCTGGAGTTCGGTGTGAATCTGCTGCTCGAGCGGGGGCGAGAGCGTGCGGCCCGTGATGGCGTGCTGCTGGGGCGGGCTCTGGCCGACCTGTATGAAGAGACACGGACGAAAGTCAGGCGGCGGCTCGAGGTGACGGGGTGCAGCTGGGGGTCGCCGCCCTGGGAGACGTTCGCGAGCTCGTCGCCGCGGTTTCTGTGTGACCCCAGTCTCGGGGGGCTGGCGCGCTGGCTCCGGGCAGCGGGGTACGAGGCGATGGTTGATGCGCACGTGCCGGGTCACCGGCTGCCGCAGGAGGCGCTGCGCCGGGGGTTGGCGCTCCTGACGACCGAGACCGAGGTGCTCGTGCGCCGCATCGTGGCGGACGGGTCGCTGGTGGTGGTGTGGGTGCCCTCGGCGCTCACCATGAAAGAGCAGCTTC
Organism: uncultured Hyphomicrobium sp.; assembly: GCA_964194855.1. GTDB lineage: Bacteria > Acidobacteriota > Vicinamibacteria > Fen-336 > Fen-336 > JAJDNS01. Next base: position 5,692 of record CAXMOH010000131.1, on the reverse strand, counting down.
GGATGGTGATGCGGGACCTGGGGCTCGGGCTGCGGGACGCGCGCTGCATGGCGTGCGGAGGAGAGCTGGTGCCGACTCCCAAGGACGCGGTCCTGCCGCGGATTCCGCCCCGGACGGCGCGGTGGCTGGACGAGTACTTCGTGTGTGCGGGATGTGATCGGCTGTTCTGGCGGGGGACGCACTGGAACCGAATCGCCGACACGCTCGAAGGGGTGGTGGCGTCGTGAGACGTGGGCTTCTGGTCAATCTGACGCTCAGTCTCGTAGTCAGCGTGGCGTTGCTGGCGGCGCTCGAGGGGCTGGCGCGCCTCATGGAGACGCCTCGGGCGCCGGAGCGCGAGGTGGCCGACTACATCTGGGACTGGGACGACAAGATGCCCGGTGGCTTCTACGTGATGGTCTCCGAGAGTGTGGGGTGGCCGCCCTCGCAGGAGTTCAACGGTGACGGGCTCCGGGACCGGACGCGGCCCCGGGAGAAGCCGGGAGGGGTATGGCGCACCGCGGTCCTGGGCGACAGCGTGACGCTGGGCGCGGAGCTCAAGCCTCGGCAGGCGTACCCGCGGCTTCTCGAGGCGCGGCTGGAGGCCCAGGGGCAACGGATCGAAGTGATGAGCGTGGCGCTGTGGGGTTGGTCCACGCGTCAGGAGCGGATCGCGTGGCAGCGGATCGCCAGGGGCTACGCGCCTGACCAGGCGATCCTGGCGGTGTGTCTGAACGACATTCCGGAGCTGCACAACAATCTGACTCGGCCCCCGGGGTGGCTGGTCTGGCTGCACGAACGCTCGGCGCTGGTGAGGGTGCTCGTGGGTGCGGAGGAGCGTGAGATCGAAGACGTGGAGCGGCTCTTCGAGACGCCGGACGCGCCGCGGGTCAAAGAAGCGCTGGATCGCTTCTTCGAGGAAGTTCGGGCGCTGCGCGCCGAGGTGGAGGGGGACGGGGCGAGCTTTGCCATGGTGGTGTTTCCGTTTCGCTTCCAGGTGGCCGGCGGGGCACCGTCGCCTCGGGTGCAGGAGCAGATCGCCGAGTTCTGCCGTTCGGAGGGGATCGCCTGTCTGGACATGTTGCCCACGCTGAAGCGTGCGGGGCCCTCTTCCTTCAGGGACTACGACCACCTGAGCGCGTTCGGGTCTTCGCTCACCGCCGACACGCTGGCGGCCAGCGGGCTGCTGCCCGAGGGGTACTCGAACCCGGCGGTCCTGGAGGAGCACTTCGGCGAGAAGGGCGAGGCCGGGGCGGTCGAGGTTCTGGCGTGGCTCGAGGCGCGGAGGGACGGCCTTTGCGAGGCGGGGATCCTTGCCCTGAGGCGGGCGCTGGAGACGGGCAGCGAGTCGCTGCGTCTGGCGGCGGCGTGGGGTCTGGAAACGACCGGGGCCGAGGCGGCGGGGGCACGGGATGCGCTGGTGGAGGCGCTGCGGGCGGATGAGTCCGTGGGAGTGCGTGCCGCCGCTGCCCGAGCCCTCGGGGCGTTGGGAGACCCGGGGCGCCCGGCGGTTCCGGCGCTTTTCGAGGCGCTCGGGCAGCCGAGCGAGGCGGTGCAGTACGCGACGGCCCAGGCGCTGTCTCGGCAGAAGCTCGGCGCGGAGGACATCCCGCATCTCGTGGTCGCGCTTCAAAGCGAAGACGTGTACGTCCGGGCCTTCGCGGCGTGGAGGCTGGGGAACTTCAGGGAGGAAGCTGGCGGAGCCGTACCGGTCCTGGCGCTGGCACTGGAGAAGCCGGACACGTACGTCGTGGTTTCGGCGGCTCTTGCCCGGATCGGGCCCGCGGCCGAGGAGGCAGTGCCGGCGCTCGTGTCGGAGCTGGCGAGCCCCGCCGAGGGGCGGCGCTGGCGTGCGGCTCGGACTCTGGGGCGTATCGGACCCGGGGCGGTGGCGGCAGTGCCGGCGTTGGTCGAGGCGATGGGGGACCCGAACGAGGGGGTGCGGCTCAGGGTGGCCCGGGCTCTTGGACGGATCGGGCCGGATCCCCGCTCCGCGGCGGCGTTGCAGCGGGCGACGGGAGACCCGGACGCCGGGGTGCAGCGCGAGGCGAAGGAGGCGTTGGACCGGTTGCACTGAACGGCGGGGTCATGAACGGCGGGGTCAGGTCTTGCATCTGTGCATCGCGAAGGCAAAGTCGCCGCGACGCACGACGCAAGACCTGACCCCATGACTTGACCCCATGACTCGAGGAGAGACGAGATGAACGACACGCTCTGCGTGCAGGAGCGCTATGCGCCGAACAACCGCTGCTTTGGCTGTGGGCCTGCGAACCCGAAGGGGCTGCACGTTCGCAGCTTCGAGGACGGGGTGGGGCTCCGGGCGGAGTGGAATCCGGAGCCGCACCATGAGGCGTTCGACGGGATGCTGAACGGGGGCATCATCGGGGCGCTGCTCGACTGCCACAGTGACTGGGCGGCCGCGATCCACCTGATGAAGGCCTCGGGCGCGACCTCGCCGCCCTGTACGGTGACGTCCGAGTTCCACGTCAAGCTGCGCAGGGTGACGCCCACCGACGGGCCGGTGGAGCTGCGGGCCAGAGTGGTCGACTCGTCCTCCGATCGGGCGACCGTGGAGGCGGAGCTCGTAGCGGGGGGGAAGACGACGGCCACCTGCCGAGGGGTGTTCGTGGCGGTTCGCGAGGGGCACCCGGCGTACCACCGCTGGTAGCGGGAGGGCCGGCTCAGGCGTCCGAAGAGACCGCCGTGGGCCGGGATGTGTCGAGCCCGGCCTCGTGCATGAGCTGATCGGTGCGATCGATCACTTTGCGGACGTAGCTTCTCTTCTCGAGGTACGTTCCCGGGTAGAAGCTCCGCTTGAACCCATATATAAGGATGTCGCGGACCTCCCGCGGGCTGAGGTGGAAGGCTTCGACGGCGCGTTCGATTTCGTGGCTCACCGTGGTGTGGGAGACGAGGCGGTTGTCGGTACAGAAGGTGGTGGACAGGCGGCGCTTCTGCATCTCGCGGAACGGGTGGCGGTGGAGGTCGTCGGCGAACTCGGGGGCGGTCTGCTGGGTGGAGGTGAGGCAGACTTCGATGGTGATTCTCTTGTCCGCGATGAACTCCGCCAGGTCCTCGATGTACTGCTTGGGGTCCTGGATGCGGGAGCTGGTGATCTTTCTCTCGTCGAAGAGCCAGGTGCCGTGGCCGATGCGGTCGGCGTGTAGGTCGCCGATGGCCTGGAAGATGGATTCGGGCCCGTAGTCTTCGCCGGCGTGGACGGTCTTGCCCAGGAAGGCCTCGTGCGCTTCCTGATAGGCCCGTCGGTGGTCCTGCGCCGGGTAACCCTTCTCCTGGCCGGCCAGGTCGAGGCCCACGACCAGCAGTCCCTCGTCCCGGCGGAGGCGGGCCGCGGCTCGGGCCACCTCGATGCTGGCGGCGGAGTACACCTCGTGGGAGGGCGCCTCGGGGAGGGCCTCGAGGATCCGGGCGTAGCCCTCCGAGAACTCGGACCGGAAGAACCGGAGGGCACAGAGGATGATGCCCGCGGCGAAGGGGGGCTCGGGCCCCGAGGCGACGTCGGGGCGGCGGTTGAAGGCGTCGGCGGCGCGGCGGAGGCCCCGGTCCACGGCCCGGACGACGGCCTCGACGTCGAAATCGCCCCGGACGTGAAGCTGTGGGGCGAAGCGGACCTCGAGGTAGCGGACACCCTCGGCCTGGCAGTCCTCGGCCAGCTCGAACGTGGCTCGTTCGAGGGATTCGGCGTCCTGCAGAGCGGCGATGGTGTATCGAAAACCCTCCAGATACTCCGTGAGATTCCTGTATCTCGGACGGAACACCAACTCTTCGAGCCCCTCGGGCGTCTCAGAAGGGAGGGTGAGGCTGCGCTCGCGGGACAGCTCGATCAGGGTTGGCAGGCGCAAGGAGCCGTCCAGGTGGACGTGGAGGTCGGTCTTGGGGAGGCGACGGATGAGATCGGGGTCCATGAGGAGATTATGGGCGCGAAGGTGAACGAATGTGAACCCCGGCGCTCCCTCGTGCGTACTTTGAGATGAACCAACTCAATCCATCGATTTGAACGGGAGCCAGGGAATGCCAAACGGCAACGGAAACGGAAACGGCCGGAAGAAGAAGAGGGGCCGGAGAAGGCTGATCTTCGGCGGGTTGGCAATTGCCATCGTGGTGGTGTTCGGGTCGATGGCGATGGGCAACGGCACGGCGATCGATCCTTCGCGCCTCGCGACCATCGAGCGGGGCGACGTGGCTCGCTCCGTGGTCGCCACGGGCAAGATCCAGCCGCTCGCCAAGGTCCAGATCAAGTCCAAGGCGAGCGGCATCGTCGAGCAGCTCCTGGTGCACTACGGTGACACGGTGGAGACGGGCCAGATCCTGGCCGAGCTCGACAAGGAGCTGTTGCACGCCGGGGTCCGCATGGCCCGGGCCAACCTCCTGGCCTCCGAGGCGGCCTACCAGAGGAATCGCGTCGAGGCCGAAGGACCGGATCTCCCGTTCCTGAAGGCGTCCCTGGAGCGCTCGAAGACGCTCTACGCGGACGGGCTCATCGCTCCGCAGCTCCTCGAAGACGCCGAGATGGCGTACCAGATGGCCCTCAACCACCAGACGGCGGCCCGCAGCAACGCCGCCGTCACCAGGGCGGAGGTCGAGCGGGCCAAAGCGGCCCTCGAGCGGGCGCAGACCGACCTGCAATACGCCACGATCCGCAGTCCCATGGACGGTCTGGTCCTTTCACGGGATGTCGAAGTGGGAGACGCGGTGAGCTCGATCCTGGTCCTGGGCTCCCAGGCGACCCTCATCATGACGCTCGGCGATGTGAGCGAGGTCTACGTGCTCGGCAAGGTCGACGAGGCCGACATCGGACAGGTGTACCTTGGCCAGCAGGCTCGGATCGTCGTGGAGTCCTTCAAGGACAAGAAGTTCGATGGCGAGGTGACCAAGATCTCCCCCTTCGGGGTGGAGGTGGACAACGTCACCACCTTCGAGGTGCGTGTCTCCATCCAGAACCCGGGCGGCGACCTGAAGACCAACATGACCGCCAACGCCGAGATCATCCTCGAGGAGAAGAAGGGCGTCCTTCTCGTCGCCGAGTCGGCGGTGATCTACGACCGCGAGCGCAACACCTCCCTCGAGGTGCCGGATCCCGGCGCCGACGACGGCAAGCGCGAGGTGGCGGTGACGCTCGGGATCTCCAACGGGGTGAAGACGGAGGTCTTCGAGGGCGTCGACGAAGGCGGGCAGGTCGTCCTCCAGTAGTCGCTCTTTCGGGTGCCAGCATGACTTTCCGGGATCTCGTCCGCGACACCCTCGTCACCTTGCGGGCCCACAAGCTCCGCACGGCCCTCACGATGTTCGGGATCGCGTGGGGGATCGTGTCCATCACCCTCATGGTGGGCGCCGGCGAGGGGCTCCGGGTCGGCCAGGCCAGGGTGATGGAGAACTTTGGCAAGGACGTCCTGATCGTCTTTGCCGGACGGACCAGCATGCAGGCCGGCGGGACGCGCGCGGGCCGACGGGTGCGGTGGCGGGCCACCGATCACCAGGTGGTCCTGGAGCAGGCGCCGGACTGCGAGTACGCCATGCCCGAGCTCGGCCGGGAGGCTCCGGTCCGTAGCGCCCACAACGCCGGCACCCTGCTCGTCACCGGCTCGAGCCCCGACTTCGCCTACATCCGCACCATTCCCGTCGCCGAGGGGCGCTACCCGAGCTGGGAGGACGAGGCCCAGGTCCGCCGCGTGGCGTTCCTGGGCTCCGACGC
>CAXMOH010000130.1:0-6889 GCA_964194855.1 uncultured Hyphomicrobium sp. | reverse complement strand
CGACGCTGTGGATGGCCACCGACTGCGGGGACTCTCGATGGAGCGTGTCCCGGAAGCCCCGCGCCAGGGCGAGCCAGGCCGGTCGCCCGGACTCGCCCCAATCGAGAAAGAGGACGGCCCGAGGCTCGGGGGCGGCGTGGCCGGGCGTGGCCGCGAGGAGCAGGCTCCAGAGGAGCCCGACCGCCCCCAAAACCGCCGCCCCTCGGCCCCGCCGCGGGTCCACCGCGTCATTCTGCACCCTGGCGATCATCGGAAACCGAAGCCTATCAGTACCCTAGGGCTCCCTGTCAACTTTGACAGCTTGTTGGTCACGCGCGCCATCGGGCATAAGTAGCTGAGGTTTTTCGATAGAGAGCCGTTCGTGGGCCCCGCCAGGAGTACCCGGCGGCCACGCGCCCATGTGAACGGGGTTGTGGGGACGGGCCGTTTGTTCGGTGATCGTCACGCACGGAGGAGCTAGAGAGTCATGTACCCAACACCGGAAGCATCTGTGATCGGATCAGCCAGCCTTCAGCCCCCGGCGCAAAGAGCACGACGGGAGGAGCCCGTGGTGGACGTCGCTCGGGAGGTCATCCTTGAAGTGCTTTCCGCCGGACACCCGCCCATCGAAGCCGTTGCGGCCGTGGTCAATACGAGCGTTCGGACCCTTCAGCGCCGCCTCGCGGTCTCCGGACGTACGTACAAGAAGCTCGTCGACGAGGTGCGGCTTGCCGCGGCCCGGAAGGCTCTCGTCGGGTCCGATGCACCTCTCAAGACAATCGCGGTCGAGCTGGGGTTTGCCGAGCAGGCCAGCTTCACACGGGCGTTCCGCCGGTGGACGGGTCAGGCGCCGAGCCAGTACCGAAGGCAGCAGAGGCAGCTCGACATCGAGACCCAGCCGCTGGACATCGCGGACTTCCATCGCGTGCCCATCGGCACCAGCTCCATGAGCTGATCGCTGGATCCTGGCGTGAAGCCGTTGGTCATTGTCCAGTAGACTTTCCTGAATCCAACAACAGTTTCCTGGATGCCGGGGGAGCAGGCTGCGGCCGCGTGCTCGAGCTGATGAGCTGGCCGGGTGGTCACTCCCTGTCGGTCTCCATAGCAGGTAGAAGGAGCTCGAGAACCATGGACCAGGCGCAGATCGTCGGACAGCTCACGTCGTTCGTGACGCAGTGGGGCGTCAAGGTCATCGGCGCCATTGCCGTCCTCGTCATCGGCCGCATCGCCGCCGGCATGATTCGGCGCGCTGTCCGGCACGGCCTCGGGCGAGCCGGTGTCGAGCCCACACTCCTTCCCTTCTTGAGTAGCCTCGTCTACTACATGGTGCTGGCGGTCGTCGGCATAGCCGTCCTCAACCTCTTCGGGGTCGAGACCACGTCGCTGGTGGCGATCCTCGGCGCCGCAAGCCTCGCCGTCGGCCTGGCTATGCAGGGGACGCTGTCGAACTTCTCGTCGGGCGTGATGCTGCTGGTTTTCCGGCCGTTCAAGGTGGGCGACCGCGTCGAGGTGGCCGGGACCGCAGGCACCGTCGTCAGGGTCGAGGTCTTCAACACAGTGCTGAGGAGCCCGGACAACGTCCTCATCATCGTTCCGAACTCCCAGATCTACGGCGCCACCATCAAGAACTACAACGGCTACGACACACGCCGGGTCGACATGGTGATGGGCATCTCCTACGACGACGACATCGGCGTCGCGGTCGAGACCATCCAGTCGATCCTCGGGGCCGAGGGGCGGGTGCTGAAGGACCCGGCCTCGGTGGTGGCCGTGGACGAGCTCGCCGACTCGTCGGTCAACCTCATCGTGCGCCCATGGTGCCAGGCGTCCGACTACGGGGCGCTCAAGTGGGACCTCACGCGCCAGATGAAGGAAGGGCTCGAGAAAGCCGGGTGCTCCATCCCGTATCCACAGCACGACGTGCACGTCAAGCAGGGCGCTGGCGCGAGCTGAGTCTCGAGAAAGGAATGAGACTCGTGAGCACGACACCGCAGCACCCGCCCTTATTCGCCGGGGCCCGAGACCGTCAAGAGCGGCTGGCAGGTGGCCATCGATGCCGCCGAGGAGTACAACCAGCCGGGCACGTTCACCGCACCAACAGCATCGGGACGGCCACCCTCATCGGCAGCTTGCGGGACGATCAGTTCGATCCCGAGCAGCATGCCTTCTACTATGCCCGGGTGCTGGAGATCCCGACCCCCCGGTGGACCACCTACGACGCGGTGGGGGCACCCCCAGGCCCCAGGGTTGTGCCCTCGGCAGGCACGCGCCATCCCCTGACCTCAATCAGTCAGGCGAAAGGGTTCGCCGCCCCCGGCTCTCCGTCTCGATCGCCTGGCTTCAGGTGGAAGCGGCCCAAGCCGGGCGAGCGCACGCAGGTAGTCCCTGGTCGACAGGCGGCGAGAGCGCCGAACTCGCCGGAGTGCCTCGACGTCACCCTCGGTCGTGGCGAGACCCCGCTCGAGATCGAGCAGCTCAGAGTCTCTCGATGAGCTTGTCATACCATTCGATCATTCCGGCCTTCTCGAAGTAGGCGCGGGCTGTCTCACGGTCCGTCTCCGGGAGTCCGAGAAGGTACTGAACGTCCGCGAGATCCTGGAGCTGTCGCGAGGGATCGTTGCGCATGGCCTGCACCTTCATGGCCACGAGATGCTCGGCGCTCGGGACGGGCGCCTCGCGCTCTCCCAGGCTGAGGGTGCGAGTGCACGCTGAGAACAGCTGACGGGCCGTCTCCTCGTCGACATACAGGACGTCGATGCCCCCCCAGTCCGGATCCGTGTGGGTGTGGTTGGAGAAGCCGTTGGACACGTGCTGGGTCTCGTAGCCCAGCTCCTCGAGGAATGCGACCAGTGGGCGCTGAGCGTCCAGGCGGGTGATCAGGTCGAGGTCGAAGGTCGCACGGCTGTGACCGTACGCGTGTAGTCCCAGAGCGCCGACGACGGCAAGACGAAAGCCGTTCTGCTCGAGGAACGGCGCCACGCGCTCGAAGACCCGTGCGAAGTCCAGGAGCCACCTCCGCAGGCGAGGATAGCATGCGTCACTCGGGGCTCCGATGCAGTACGGTTGAAACCGCCTGCGCTCCTGCGGTATGAGGAGTCGGGCGGCATGAGGTTTTGGCCTTCATTCCGATCCGAGACGGGGGTGCAGCATGGCAACACGGCGACGGGGGTTTCTGACGGCCGGACTCACAGCACTCGGAGGAGCTGCCGCCCCTGCGGCCGCCGAGCCAGGGGAGCCTCCCCGGGTGTTCGACGCCCACCTCCACTGCCCTGCCGACAGCGGCGAGCTCTGGCAGTGGCACACGGTGACGCCCACCTTCCGGGACTTCGTGGCCCATCTGGATCGGACCGGGGTGCAGCGAGGGATCATCAACTCGCAACGGGCCCAGTCGAACGGCGGCAGACCCGCGGACTTCATCGCGGGGAACCGTGAGGTGGCGCGCTTCGTGGAGAAGTCGAAGGGACGCTTCGTGGGCGCCTGCGCCGTCAACCCCCAGTTCATCGACGAGGCGCTCAAGGAGATCGAGTACTGCCGAAAGCAGCTCGGATTCGTGTGGGTCGGGGAGCTGTGCAACTACATGATCCCGTACGAGTACACGATCAAGGAGTTCGAGCTCCTCGTCGATCAGGTGGTGAAGCTCGGGATGATTCTCGACGTCCACACCGATCACGAGGAGATGGACTACATCATCCGCGCGTTCCCGGAGGCCACTCTCGTCTTCCCCCACTTCGGGGGGCACGGGAGCATCTTCAAGAGGATCGATCTCATCGCAGAGAACTCCAACTGCTACATCGACACGTCGGGCTCCGGGTACGATCGCATGGGCATGGTGGAATATGCCGTGGAGACCATCGGGCCGGAACGGGTCCTTTTCGGCTCGGACTTCTCCATCAACGACCCCAGCTCGGTCCTGGCCAGGATCGAGAGCTCATTTCTTTCCGAAGATCAGAAGGCCCGTGTGCTGGCCGGGAACCTGGAAGGCCTTCTCGCCCGCTTCGGGGCTGACTGAGCGCCTGGCGGCGGGCTTCTGTGATACACACACCGAATCGAGCCAGTTGGTTGAGAAGGGGGGCCTCGTGTTGAGACTCGTGCTGTGCCTGTCGATCGTGCTCGCGTCACCGCTCATGGCGCAGGACGGATACGACGTTGTCCTCGAAGGCGGACGCGTCATCGACCCGGAGACCGGCCTCGACGCCGTACGGAACGTTGGGATCAGGGGCGATCGCATCGCCGAGGTCTCGACCGATGTCCTCGCCGGAGCCGAGGTCGTCGACGTCAGCGGCCTCGTCGTGGCCCCCGGGTTCATCGACCTTCACGCCCACGGACAGACGAACACGGCCAACGAGTATCAGGCTCACGACGGGGTGACGACCGCGCTCGAGCTGGAGCTGGGCGTGCCCTTCGTGAGAGCTTGGCTCGACTCGCGGCGGGGCAACGCCCTCATCAACTTCGGTGCGACGGTGTCCCATGCGAGCGCGCGATGGATGGCGATGACTCGATACGCGAGCGAGGCTCGCGAGGCACGGGCCACCGCGGACAACGTGGTGCCTCTTCCGACGCCCCTGGCCGTCGCATCGGCCGCATTCGAAAAGGCCCGCGGAGGCGCGTCCATGACGAGCGCGGAGATGGGCGCGATGGCCGAGATTCTCTCGACTGGCCTGGGCCAGGGAGCTCTCGGGATCGGGGTGCCGGTCGGGTACTACCCCGGCGCCACCCGGGAAGAGATCTTCCGCGTGTACGAGGTGGCGGCGAAGCGGGACGTTCCCGTCTACACCCACGTGCGCAATCCGGACATCCCGGCGATCCAGGAGGCCATCGCCAACGGAGGCGCCACGGGCGCGTCGGTCCACATCGTGCACATCAACAGCATGGCGCTCGGCCGCGTCGGTGTGGCCCTCGCCATGGTCGACTCCGCCCAGAAGCACGGGCTCGACATCACGACGGAGCTCTACCCGTATACGGCCGGATCCACACTCATCGAATCCACCCTCTTCGATGAGGGGTGGCAGGAGACCTTTGGCATCGACTACGGTGACCTGCAGTGGGTGGCCACGGGCGAGCGGCTCACCGAGGAGACGTTTCGGAAGTACCGGGCGACGGGCGGCACGCTCATCCTCCACGCGATGAAGGAGGAGTGGATCGAGACGGGTCTCCGCGCCCCCTTCACCCTGATCGGATCGGACGGGATGCCCTACGCGCCCCTCGCGCACCCCCGATCCGCAGGAACGTTTTCGCGAGTCCTGGGGCGGTACGTGCGTGAGCGCGGCACCCTCTCGTTGAAGGACGCGCTCCGCAAGATGACGATCATGCCGGCTCGACGGGCCGAGTCGGCGGCGCCCTCCATGCGTCTCAAGGGCCGGCTGCAGGTCGGCTGTGATGCGGACATCACTGTTTTCGACCCCGCCACGGTGATCGACACCGCAACGTTCGGCCAGGAGCTCTCTTTCGCCGAGGGCATCCCACACGTCCTGGTGAACGGCACGTTCGTCGTCCGTGACGGCAGGACGGTTTGCGACGTCCACCCCGGCCGCGCCGTCCTGGGCAGGTACCGCAACTAACGGCTCCCCACGAGGGAACCACAAGCCGGAGCAAAGGAGTGACCGCCATGGAGCGAAAGAAGGCCAGCGATTTCGACCCCGAGCTTCTCGATCTCTTCGACAGGTATGTTCACGGGGGGATCAGCCGTCGCGTCTTCCTCGACCGTGCGGGTCGCTTCGCCGTCGGCGGCGTCACGGCAGCAGCGCTCCTGGAGACCCTGAGCCCCAACTACGCGGCGGGCGAGCAGATCGCCTCGGACGACGCTCGGCTCGAGGCGAAGTCCATCGAGTACGAGTCGCCCCTGGGCTACGGTACGGTCAATGGCTACCTGGTGCGCCCGTCGGGATCCACCGGGAAGCTCCCCGGCGTGGTCGTCATCCACGAGAACCGGGGGCTCAACGCCCATATCCGAGACGTGGCGCGCCGCACCGCCCTGGCCGGCTACCTGGCCCTCGCCCCCGACGGGCTCACGTCCCTCGGGGGGTACCCCGGCACCGACGACGAGGGCCGTGCGATGCAGAGAACGCTGGACCGAGACAAGCTCTTCGAGGACTTCGTCGCGGCGGTGGAGTTCCTCCAGGCCGACCCGGGCTGCACGGGGCGAGTGGCTTGTGTGGGTTTCTGCTACGGCGGCAGCGTGTCGAACGGGCTGGCGGTGCGGGTCCCCGACCTGGCCGCCGCGGTTCCCTTCTACGGGGGGCAGGCGCCCTCGGAGGACGTAGCGAAGATCAAGGCACCGCTGCTCCTTCACTACGCGGGCAACGACAAGAGGGTCAACGCCGGCTGGCCAGACTACGAGGAGGCGCTCAAGGCCAACGGTGTGCGCTACACGGCCCACATCTACGAAAACACGAACCACGGCTTTCACAACGACACGACGCCGCGATACGACGAGGCCGCTGCCAGGCTGGCCTGGGAGCGAACGCTCGAGTTCTTCGGGAAGTACCTGAGCTGACGACGGCGCCCCGACGGGTCGTGAAAGAGCGGCCATTGGACGGGTGGCGAGTTTGTCCAATGGGCGAGTCAGTAGCCCACTGCTCGGCCCTCGTTCTGCTCATCGAGCCAGGCGATGAGCGGCTCGAAGTACTCGACCACCGCGGAGGCGTCTACCTCCCTCTGGCCGGTGAGCGCCTCGAGGGCATCCGGCCAGGGCTGGCTCATGCCCATGGCCATCATGCGCCGTAGCCGATCGCCCGCCTCCTCGCTACCGTAGATGGAGCAGCGGTAGAGCGGACCCTCGTACCCGGCCTCGCGGCACAGCGCCCGGTGGAACTGGAACTGGAGGATGCGGGCGAGGAAGTAGCGCGTGTACGGAGTGTAGGCCGGCACGTGGTACTTGGCGCCAGGGTCGAAGTCGTCTTCGGTGCGGGCC
>CAXMOH010000129.1:0-3456 GCA_964194855.1 uncultured Hyphomicrobium sp. | reverse complement strand
AGCAGGATCACTCCGACGCCCCAGTTGAACTCCCGGGGCGGCTTGTACGAGCCCGTCATGAACACCCGGAGCATGTGGAGCCAGACCGAGATCACCATGGCGTGGCCGGCCCAGCGGTGCAGCTCGCGCATCACCCCCAGGGGGACCTGCTCGGCCAGGTCCACGATGTCCATGTAGGCGTAGGCCACCGTGGGACGGTAGTAGAACATCAGGAGGAGGCCCGTGAAGGCCTCGACCAGGAAGAAGAAGAACGTCAGGCCGCCCATGCACCAGGTGAACTTCACGCGAATGCCGCTTTTGTGGATCCTCACCGGATGAAGGTGAAGGAACACGTTGCTCAGGACGACGAGCGCGCGGCTGCGACGGTCGTTCGGCAGATCGTGACGGAAGATGGACTTCCAGATCTGCGTGTCTGTGATGGACTCCCACGTTTTTCCGACGAACGTGCTGGGGGTCTTGGTCGCCATCAAACCTTCTCCAGGCCCGGCGCCCGCTCCGGCGGGCCTGCGGGCACGATCTGCGAATCTGCTGGTCCTTGTGGCCGGCGCACCCTGGTCAAGCCTGGAGGAAGGCCTCCGGCTTCTCCCACTCGCCCTTCTCCTGCTGGAACTTCGTCGACTTGTCCACCAGAAGCTGGCCATCCTCGGCCAGGACGATCCTGGCCCGCTCGAGGGGCCTCGGCGCCGGTCCCTCGAAGTTGACGCCGGTGCGGTAGAAGCCGCTGCCGTGGCAGGGGCACTTGAACTTGTTCTCGGAGGCGAGCCAGTTCGGGGTGCAGCCCAGATGAGTGCACGTTGCGATCAGGGCGTAGAACCCCGCTGGCTCTCGGACGATCCACACGCCGAAAGCGTCCGTCCAGCGCGTGTCGACCTCCCCGATCTGGTACTCGTCGGGAAAGCCGGCCTTGAATGACTGGGGGGCTTCGAAAAGGACGTTGGGAAACATGAACCTGCCCGTGGCCACAAGGCCTGCGGCGCAGGCAGCGGTGAAGGCGGTCCAGCCCGTGGGGATCGACCACTTCATCAAGGCGCGACGGGAGAAGCCGAACTTGCTCTCCGGAGGGGCGGCTGCCGCCGGGTCGGGCGCATCGGCCCTGGGCGCATCGCTCTTGATGGGATCAGTCACGCAGCATCTCCTCGGCAAGCAGACAGATTTGACTGAAGTGGCCGTATTCTAACGCCGCCTCCGAGGCTGTCAAGGCAACGCAGCCCGGCGCCGATCGCGGTCGAAACACGATCAGTCACCGGCCTTCAGGTGGTCCAGGCTGCGCCGCGCCGCGTCCTGCACCCGCAGGCTGGGGTCGTCGTCGCGCAGCTCCGCGAGGCGTGTGGAGAGGCCCGGGTCGGGGAGAAATGCAGCGGCAGCCACGGCCTGCATCACGATCTCTTCGGTCTGCTCCGGAGTGATGGCCTCGACGCGAGCCAGCTGGCCCCGGTCCAGCATCTGCTCGAGAACCGGGATCGCCGCCGGCTCGCCCCGGTGGGCGAGAGCGGTGGCCGCATTCCAGCGCACGTCCTCGACGGCGTCGCCCAGGGCCGTCCGCATCGCCTCGGTGGCCTCCTCCGAGGGGAAGACGCCCAGGGCGTGCACGGCGGTCTTCCTGAGACCCGAGTCTTCGTGCGTGGTGAGGGCCACCAGCTCCGGGACCGCCGTCTCGTCACCGATGGCTCCCAGGGCCCAAACCGCAAAGATCTGTGTCTCCGAGTCCGACTGGGCGGCCTCGCCGCTCTGCGCGGCCTCGAGGTAGTCGAGCAGCGCCGGCACCGCCCGCGGATCGCCCAGCCGCCCCAGGGCCAACCCGAGATAGCGTTGCACCCGCGGGTCGTCGTTCTCCGCGTTCTCGAAGACCGTCACCATCTCCGTGACGAGCCTGGGATCTCCGAGCCCGGGGTCCTTGCCGATCTGGATCACCTTGGACAGCTCGTAGGCCGCCTGCCAGCGCCGGTTCGAGCTGCCGGTCCGGATCAGGTCCAGGTAGTCCCGCGGTCCCTTGCCCTCGGCGGTGATGAGCCCGAAGAGCACGAAGACCCCCACCCCGACCGCCACCATGGCCAGCGGGAAGACCAGGAACTGGAGGATCAGATAGGGGGCGCCGTGAGGCTCGGAGGCGGGCTCTTCGCCCCTCTCCTCGATGGGCGGGGGTGGTGTTTCTTCGGTCATGGGAGTCGCTACGAGCCTGTGTCCAGGGTGAGCAGGTACTGGGTCACGGCTTCGATCTGCGCCTGCTGGTCCCCGCCCAGGATGTGGGCGAAGGCGTTGTCTTCGGGGTTCTCAGGGAAGTTCTGGGGCATCCGGGTGCCGGGCTGGATCCGCATGGGATCCTTGAGCCAGCTCCGGATCCATCCGGGGCGCAGGCGCTCGTGAGCGGCTGCCAGGTCCGGCGCCATGTTCGTGGGCGGCTGGCTGGGGAGCTTGCCCCCCACCACGTGGCACTTCTCGCACTCCCAGTTGCGGAAGAGGTCGGCGCCCACCCGGACCATCCGAGGGTCGCTCTCGGCCCGAGGCTCGAAGGGGTACGGAACCAGATCCATCGACGCGAAGTAGTGGGTGAGGGTGTTCAGCTCCAGATCGGTAAAGCCGTAGGTCGGCATCCGGATCTCGAGCCAGGGACGGACCTTGCTCGAGGGATCCCGGAGGAACTCGTGGAGCCAGTGCGACTGGACCTTGGCTCCCTCGCCGATCTCGGATTCCTCGTTGTAGAGCATGGGCGGGGAGAGCGCCACCGCATCGTCGGCGATGGCCGCCGGGTCGAGCTCGCCGAAGATGTCTTCTTCCGCCAGGGCTTCGAGGAGGCTGGCCTTCACGGCCTGGATATCGCCGCCTCGGTCTCCGATGACGTGGCAGCCCCGACAGTTGGATTCCCGGACCAGACGGCGTCCCCGCTCCACGAAGTCCTCTTCTGCCGTGAGCCGGCGCTGCGCCTTCTCCGGCACCTTCTCCTTGGTGAACGACAAAACGGCGGTCACCAGCGCGTCGGCCTCTTCGGTCGTGAAGTGGAACTTGGGCATCCTCAGAAGATCGAACGCCCGCTTCTCCTTGTCCCGATCGAAGATGCGCGGCTCCATGAACTTCCGATGGAGCCAGGCCGTGAGCGTGTGGGGCAGCTCCTCGTGCTCGAAGGAGAAGTCCAGCCGGTCCACCAGCTTCGACCCCTGCTCCGAGAGCTCGGTTCCGATCGGCATGGTCGTCTCGAAGCCCGAGATCATGTGGCACCCGAAGCAACCCGACCGGAAGATGGTTCTCTCGCCCAGGTACAGCGTGCGCTCGCGCTCGGTCATGGACTCGAGCTCCGCTTCGGCCTGCTTCACCGTGAGCCGCTCGCGGAGGTAGTCCATGGCGATCTGGTCGCGCAGATCCGAGTCCTGCTCGGGCCGAGGCCGATCCATGAAGGTCTCGTTCTCGAGCGCCATCAGATAGGCGGTGATGTCCGCGGCCTCCTGCTTCGTGAGGCGCAGG
>CAXMOH010000128.1:0-5817 GCA_964194855.1 uncultured Hyphomicrobium sp. | reverse complement strand
CCCTCATGCGCGCTCTCCGTCTACGGCGAAGCTTGTCTCCATCTCGCAGGGCCGTCAAACCCCCGAGCCTGCCCGGCAGCGGGCCGCCAGGAAACCGTGGTGGAAGTGCTCCGCGAGCGAGAGGGAGAGATTTTTCGTCAGAGCTTCATCGAGGCGCCGAGCCACAGGAATACCGGGAGTTCTCGGAGGTTCGGCAACGAAGAGCTGGCGGAAAAGATCCGGTCTCGACGCGGTTTGACTCTCACCACGGGCTCCTGGCCCCGAGTCGTGGATAGAATGCGCGGGCGTGCCCGTCCTGATCGCGATTCTCGTGGGAACAGCGGTGGGGTTTCTCGCTCCACACGCGGTGCTCTGGATGCGCCCCGCCTTGCAGCCGGCCTTTGCCCTCACCATGCTCGCGGTGGGCACGCTCGTCCGGCCCGAACAGGTCCGGGCCTTTGCCCGGGCACCGCTCCGGCCGCTCATGGGGCTCGCCGCACAGTACGCCATCATGCCGCTGGTCGCGGGGGGCATCTCGCTCCTGTTCGCGGATCCCCTGGTCCGTACGGGAATCGTGCTGGTGGGCTGCATGCCGGGGGCCATGGCCTCGAACCTCATGACCGTGCTGCTCCGCGGCGACTTGATCCTCTCGGTCACGATGACCACCCTCGCTACGCTGCTCTCGCCCCTCGTGATCGCATTCTGGCTGCCGCTCCTCGTCGACACGCGGATCGACGTCCCGGTGGCCGCGATGGCGTGGAACGCCACCTGGATGGTCGTCCTGCCGGTGGCCACCGGCATCGCGCTACGGGCGTGGAGGAAGGACCTCTCCCACCGATGGGACCGCTCGGCCACGCTCATCGCCTCCGCGGCCATCGTGCTGATCCTGCTGGTGGTGGTGGCGGCCAACCGGGACCGCCTGGCGGGGCTGGGACCCCGCCTCGCGCTGGCCATGCTGGGCCTGAACCTCGCGGCCTATGCCCTGGCGTTCGCCGCCGCCACCGCCTTCCGGTGGCCCTCCGCCCAGCGGCGGACCCTCGTCGTGGAGGTGGGGATGCAGAACGCCGGGCTCGGCTCGGTCCTGGCGCTGGCCCACCTCGGCGAGGCGGGCGCCGTCCCCAGCGCGTTCTACACCGTGCTCTGCCTGGTCACGGTGTCTCTGGCCCTGCCGTTTCTCGGCTCACCCGCTCAGGGCCGGCAGACGGCCTCGTAGCGGTCGTCGTCGAGGGGCAGGTCGGCCTCCCGCGGTGCCTCGCGTCGCCAGAAACCGTGGTCGCGGATCCGTCCAGCCGAGTCGATCACGCAGTACTCGAACCGATCCGGCGACAGCACGGCGGTGACGAAGTGGTTGAAGCCGCCTCCTGCGACGACGGGCGCCGAGTTCTTGTCCGGCTCGTAGACGGCGATTCCGCCTCCTCCGCTCACGAAATGACGGATGCCGTCCTCGTCGGGCTGGAGCCGGGCGTAGAAGTGGTTGTGTCCGGCAAAGACCACGTCGACCAGCCCTCCTGCGATCAACGACCGGATGGGATCCGAGAGCGTCCGGTCGGTTTCGCTCTCCTCCTGCTTGAGACCTCGGGCGATTGCCTCGATGAAGGTCGGGTCCTCGGTGTGCCCCCCGAGGCCGAGGAGATAGCCTTTGGCCGCAGGAGTGCGGATCGGGTGATGCAGAGTGACGATGCGCCAGGGGTCGACACCCGTTCGCGAGGCTCGCCCCCGTGAGGAGCGGATGGCGTTCGCCAACCAGCCCAGCTGCAGGGAGTCCTCGCGATCGGGATGCTTCTCGGACGTGAGAGTGTTCGAGTCGAGGGCGTAGACCTCCGCGACGAGGTTGCCGCTCGGCCCGCGGACCTCCGTCGAGTAGTAGCGATTCTGGCGGACGTAGCCGAAGTCCGGATCGGCCAGTTGCTCCTCGACGTCGCACCCGTCCTCTTGCCATGCGTAGGCGTCGCGATTCCGTGCGAAGGTTCCGTCGTCCCGGGGCCGGAGCTCGCACTTTCGCGCATCGTGATTGCCGAGGGCGCAGTGGAACTCGATCTCCCTCTCGCCCGTGCTCGTGCGGCGCTCGAGGAAGCGCCGGTAGGGCGCCTTGAAGGCCTTCTCGAATCGCTTCGTCTGACCCGTGAAGTAGACGTTGTCGCCCAGCAGGAAAACGTACCTCAGCTCATCCTCGACCCGTCGCAGCTGGCGGGCCACCGCCCTCTGCTCGGCGTTGCCCGATCCTGAATCGCCAAAGAACGCGATGCGGACGGCGTCGTGGCCGAGGCCGCTTTCGCTCTGTCCGCCGGCCATGAGAGACCCGCCGGCGATGAAGAGGAGGACCAGCCCCGTCATCACTCTAGAATGCATGTCGAATGCCGATCACCCAATCCGCGGAGTGTTTCCGACGGACCCGGGACACCTCGACGGGGCCGTAGGCGAGACCGAGGCTCCACTCGATGCGGCGCGGCTCACCCGGGAACCGCGCTTGCTCCACGGGATCCGCTCCAACGTACTCCAGGAGCCCGCGGGATCGGAAGTGCAGCCCGAAACGCACCACCGCTCGATTCCATAGCGGTGACTCGCCGTACTCACCGCGCAGCTCGAGACCGAAACGCCCCTCGACGGCATCGTCGAGGGCGAACTCGGACGCGTCCGGGCGGGTGGCAGGAGAAACGAGAGCCTTCCGCACCCTCGACCAGCCCAGCCAGTCGACCTGACCGGTGAGCCCCACGACGGTGCTGGGCTGGAACAGGACACCAGCCGCGAGCCGCGGGGGCGAAACCAGGTCATAGTCCAGGGTTCCCGAAGGCCCCGTGCGCTCGGCCTCCCAACGCAGCTCCGTGTCGTAGGTGAGTCCCGCCTGGAAGCGGTGATCGGGAGTAAACAGAACACTCAATCCTGCGCTCGGCTCCCAGTCGTCTCCGTTCGACGAGACGTCGACCTCGGCTCCACCTGCCGATCGGCTCGTGACGAGCCCGCCGACGTCGAGGCGCGCGGCCCCGAGGCGGATGCCGACCCGCAGCGTGGGCGTGAGCGCGGTCCCGAAAGCCACACCGGTCTCTCTCACGTCAACCGCGAGACGGCCTCGGTCCGAGGAGCCGTCGGGGAGAGCCGCGTCGTCGATGTCCAGCCCGACAGATCGGGGGCTTCGATAGTAGACGCCGAGACCCGAGCTGAGGCCGATGGGGCGAACGACGGCCCCCTGAGCCAAAGTCCAGCGAGCCATCGTGCGGTCCAGTCCGATCGATGTCGAGGCAGCATACCGGAGCGAGAATCGGACGTCGGTTTCGCTCACCAGGCTGAGCGACGCCGGATGGAGTACGGCAGAACCCGCGTCCGAGGCGAAAGCGACCACGGCACCACCGAGGGCCGCAGCGCGGGCGGACTGAGGCTCCTCGTCCCACTCCCACGAGCGGAACATCGGGTCGGTCGTCTGGGCGTCGAGCGGCGTGGCGAGCGCCAGCGCGATGAGCGCCATCATGAGGGAGTGCCGGCTCACATGTTCGAGACTAGCATGCGCCCGGCCGGGCGCTGACCGCCGGACCGTCGTCGACCCCGCCCGGATGTTGTATCCTCCGGCACGCCGTCGCCTCGTGACCTTGGAGAACCGAAGAGGAAGAATCGTCGAACAGAGGGAGCCCATGGCCTACACGCCCGCCGACGATCGCTACGAAGAGACGTCCTATCGCCGCTCGGGTCGGAGCGGCCTCCAATTGCCTCCCATCTCGCTGGGCTTGTGGCACAACTTCGGAGGCGTCGACGTCTTCGAGACCGGCCGCGCCATCGTGCGGCGCGCCTTCGATCGCGGCGTGACCCACATCGATCTCGCGAACAACTACGGCCCGCCTCCCGGCTCGGCCGAGCAGGCGTTCGGCCGCATCCTGGATCTCGACCTGCGCCCCTGGCGCGACGAGCTGGTGATCTCCACCAAGGCGGGTTGGGACATGTGGCCGGGCCCGTACGGGGATTTTGCCTCGCGGAAGTACCTGCTGGCGAGCCTCGACCAGAGCCTGCTCCGCATGGGTCTCGACTACGTGGACATCTTCTACTCGCACCGCCCCGATCCCGACACGCCCCTCGAGGAGACGATGGGGGCCCTCGACCAGGCGGTCCGCCAGGGCAAGGCCCTCTATGCCGGGATCTCCAGCTACACGGCGGAGGGCACAGCGGAAGCGGCGTCCATCCTCCGGCGCCTCGGCACGCCTTGCCTCATCCACCAGCCGCGATACTCCATGTTCGATCGCTGGATCGAGGATGGCCTCACCGACGTGCTCGAGCGCGAGGGCATCGGCTGCATCGCATTCTCGCCGCTGGAGCAGGGCCTGCTGACGGACAAGTATCTCGACGGCATCCCGGACGGCTCCCGGGCCTCCAAGCCCCATGGGTTCCTGCGGCCGGAGCACGTGACCAGGGAGAAGATCGAGAAGGTCCGGAAGCTCAACGCGATTGCCCAGCAGCGGGGACAGAGCCTGGCCCAGATGGCACTCCGCTGGATTCTGCGGAAACCCGTGGTGACGTCGGCTCTCATCGGCGCGAGCAGCATCCGCCAGCTCGACGACAACCTCGACTCGCTTGCGGCCCCCGACCTCACCGACGAAGAGCTCGCCCGCATCGAGGCCGTCCTGAAGTAGGCACGCGGCAGGACCTGACGCCGGTGTGTCGCAGAGCGTCCAGAGGGGCACCCGGCCCGGGGTCCGTTCCTTATTCGGGCCAGCCGGTCTGTGGCAGCCCGGGCGTGACCCTGAGCGCGTTCTCGAAGTAGACCTTCCTCAGGACGTCATCGGGGAGGTCTATCCCGTAGAGCTTCCAGAAGGCGTGGTAGTCGCGGTAGTAGTCGAAGTACTCGTCGGCCGTCTCCATCACCCGGAAATAGTAGGGGAACTCACGAGGCTGGTAGGAGTCCTTCCCGAACAGGATCCGGTCCTGGTAGTCCATGAAGAATTGACGAGCCGCCCGCGGCTGGCGCCCGAAGTCGTAGAGCACGGCGGCCAGCTCGAGCACCACGTTGGGCGACGCGTCCAGGAGCTCTCGGGCGCCCGGGAGGTTGTGGCCGTAGTACGCGAAGTGGGCCCCGATGAAGCGTGTCTGCGGGTTGGCGGCGAACATCCTGTCGCGCTCGCCCTGCAGCTCCTCGAAGGTGACCTTGCCAGGGCCGTGGTTGCGCCGGTTGGGGAACAGCGCCAGCTCCAGCCAGCGCTCGTTGTTGAAGTCGAGGGGCGCAAAAAACTCCGAGGGTTCGGCCGTGTGGATGATCACGGGGATGCCCGCCTTCGCGCACACCGCCCAGACGGGCTTCAAGGCCGGATCGTCGACCTCGAGCCGCGTCCCGTCGTGGCGCTTCACTGTGAGTCCCAGGTTCTTGAAGACCTTCAGGCCGATGGCGCCGTTCGCGATGGCCTGCTCGAGGTCGGACACGGCCTTTTCGGCCCAGTACGGCGATCCGGCTCCTTCCCAGTCCACGTTGGCGAAGACCCGGAACCGGTCGGGGTGGTTGCTTCCGCGGATGAAGTCGACCTTCTCCTTGACCGCGGCCGGGTCGCTCCCCCCGCTCAGATTGACCAGGACCTGGAGGTTCATGGCGTCCATCTCGGCGATCAGCCGGTCGAGGGTCTCGGGTTTGGGCCCGGTATGGCTGTGGATGTCCACGAAGGGGTACTTCGCCCTCGGGACCAGCGTCTCCTTCGTCACCAGTGTCGAGCGAGGCCGGTAGTCCAGGATCGTGGGAGCGGGGATCTCGGGCCACTGGCAACGGCCCGGTCGCGTCTCGGTGGTGCCCGGCGGGCACTCCTGGCCCGGCTCGATCTGCAGCGAGGGACGCCGCGCCCGGCCACCAGGCCCGCGCTGGCGCTCCTGGGT
>CAXMOH010000127.1:0-4891 GCA_964194855.1 uncultured Hyphomicrobium sp. | reverse complement strand
AAGGACCTGATCCTGATCTTCTTCGACGAGGACATCCAGATCTCCCGCTACAGCTCGGAGAACCAGCAGGGGATCTTCGGGCGCATCCTGGAGACCGAGAGCCGGAACGCCACCGCTCTCTACGACTCGATCGCGGTGTATCTCTCCCGTGTCATGGGAACACCCGGTCGGAAGGTGCTGGTCATCTTCTCGGACGGCGATGACACCGCCAGCTCCGTGCGTCCCGACGAGGTCATCCAACTCGTTCGCTCCACGAACGTGACGATCTATCCCGTGGGGTTCATTGGGAAGGGTGGTGTGGGGCGGCGCAGCCAGGTCCGGGCCCGCTCCTTTCTCGGCCAGCTTGCCAAGTCCAGCGGCGGTCAGGTGTTTCACCCTCTTGGCTACCGGGAGCTGGCAGCCATCTACAACCCCATCCTCGACGAGCTCAACGGTCAGTACGTCCTCGGTTACGTCTCCAGCAACCCGGAGCGCGACGGCAAGTTCCGCCGGCTCGAGGTCGAGATTCGTCGGGATCACCTCCGCCCGCGCCACCGGCCTGGCTACAACGCTCCGGAGGAGCTGGAGCCCGAGGGTTAGCCCTCGTCGTTCGGGCCGGGCCGCTCCGCCAGCGTCGCGATCCGGCGTTCCAGGGCTCGCAGCCTCTTCAGAAGGTCGGGCAGCTTGGCAAAGACGGCGCTGGAGCGGAGCCATGAGCGGTTGTCGATGGCCGGGTAGCCGGAGATGACGGCTCCCTTCTCGACCGAGCTGGGGATGCCGGTCTGGGCCGTGGCGATGGCCCCGTCGCCGATCGTCGGGTGGCCCGCCACGCCCACCTGGCCGGCCAGCGTCACCTGGCGTCCCACCCGCGAGCTCCCGGCGATGCCGACCTGACCTGCCAGCACCGTGTCTTCTCCCACCGTCACGGAGTGCCCGATCTGGACCAGGTTGTCGAGCTTGCAGCCCCGGGAGATGCGCGTCTCCCCCAGAGCGGCACGGTCGATGGCGCTGAGGGCGCCGATCTCCACGTCGTCCTCCACAACCACGATGCCCACCTGTGGGAACTTGTGGTAGCGACCGTCGCCGTCTCGTGCGAACCCGAAGCCGTCGGCGCCGATGACCGCGCCGTTCTGCACGATCACCCGGTTGCCCAGGCGGCAGCGCTCCCGGATGTGGACGCCGGAGTGCAGGATGCAATCCTCGCCGACCGCGACCGCTTCGCCGAGAACCACATGGGGATGGATCACGGATCGGGCGCCCACGCACGCACCGGAACCCACCACGGCCAGAGCTCCGACGTGAACGTCCGGACCGAGAACGGCGGTCGGGTCCACTCGAGCCGAAGGGTCGACGCCCGGAGCGGGGCGCGCCGAGGGGCAGAGCAAGCCGACTGCCCGGGCGAAGGTGAGGTAGGGGTGGTCAGAGAACAGGCAGGGCAACGGCGCCTCCTGTCCCGGTGCGAGGACGACAGCAGTGGCCTTCGTGCGGGCGAGATGGGCGGCGTAGCGCCGATTGGCGACGAAGGTCAGGTCGCCCGGACCGGCCTCCTCGATGCCCGCCACGCCGCTGAGCTCGACGTCCCCATCTCCGCTCAGCTCGCACCCGAGCCTTGCCGCGAGCTCGCGGAGGATCACCCTTGCCTGGTCTCCCCTGGCCTGGGCGTGCCCCCCGAGGGTCCCGAAGGTGCCGGCCCGATGGGCGCGGGTGCCGAAGCGGGCTTGGCGGGCTTCTCCGTCGCGCCTGCAGCCACGGAGCCGCTCAGCCAGGCCCCCTCCCGCACCACCAGGACCTTTGCATCGACCGTGCCCTGCACCCGTGCCTTCTCGGCCAGGATGAGGCTGCGGGCGCGCACGTCACCCTTCAGCTCGCCGGAGATCTCCGCGGCATCGGCCACGATCGTGGCCTCGACACGCGAGCCCTCACCGAGGACCAGCCGGCCCGAGATCTCGATCTCGCCCTTGAAACGACCGCGCACGATCGCATCCTTGCCGCGCAGCTTGCCCTCGACGTTGGTCTGGGCATCGATCACCGTGACATTCTCTTCCGCCATGCTTCCTCCTGCCGACATCGCCTGCGCATTCTAGCAGTCCTTCCCGGTCGCCCGTTTGTCGGAGGGCCCCTAACGCGTCAAACTATCGGCCGTTACACTGGGGAGGAGTGACTTGGACTACGCCTATGCCGACATCGCCGGGATGATCGATCACGCCCTGCTCGCGCCGAACCTGACGGCAGAGGAGCTCGAAGCGGGCTGCCGGCTCGCCCGGGAGTACGAGGTCGCCAGCGTCTGCATTCAGCCCTGGGCGGTGAAGCGTGCCGATGAGCTCCTCTCGGGCACCACGGTGCAGCCGACCACGACGATCGGGTTCCCTCACGGAGGCCAGGCCACGGGGGTCAAGGCGGCGGAGGCCGAGCAGGCCCTTGCCGACGGCGCCACCGAGCTCGACATGGTCGTGAACATCTCCAAGGTCAAGAGCGCGGACTGGGACTATGTCCGGGAGGACATCGCCGCTGTTCTCGAGCCGACCCATCGCAAGCGCATGAAGCTGAAGGTCATCTTCGAGAACTGCTACCTCGCGGAGGCCGAGAAGATCCGCCTGTGCGAGATCTGCGGTGAGCTGGGCGTGGACTGGGTGAAGACGTCGACGGGCTTCGGCGCCGGGGGCGCGACCGACGAGGACCTCATCCTCATGAAGACACACTCACCCGCGTACGTGCAGGTGAAGGCCTCGGGCGGCATCCGGGATCTCGACCGGTTGCTCCGGGTGCGGGAGCTGGGGTGCACGCGGTGCGGCGCGAGCGGGACGAAGGACATTCTCGACGAGCTGAAGCGCCGCCTGGCGGGAGGGGACGGGAAGGACTGATAAGCTGAGGGGATGAGCGTCCACTGGGGGACGGGGTGGTGAGCCCGAAGCGTGCGCCGGAGCCCCGGCTCGCGCCGACGCCGGCGGGCTCGGCGTTCCGGCTCGTGAGCGACTTCGAGCCTCGGGGGGACCAGCCCCGGGCCATCGAGGAGCTCGTCAGCGGGCTCGAGCGGGGAGACCCGCATCAGGTCCTCCTCGGCGTCACGGGGAGCGGCAAGACGTTCACCGTGGCCTCCGTGATCGCGGCGACCAACCGGCCCACCCTCGTCCTCGCCCACAACAAGACGCTCTCCGCCCAGCTGTACCAGGAGTTCAAGGCCTTCTTTCCGGACAACGCCGTCGAGTATTTCGTCTCCTACTACGACTACTACCAGCCCGAGGCCTACGTGCCCCAGTCGGACACGTACATCGAGAAGGAAGCCACGATCAACGACGACATCGATCGGCTCAGGCTCTCGGCCACTCGGAGCCTCTTCGAGCGCCGCGACGTCGTGATCGTCGCCTCGGTGTCGTGCATCTACGGTCTCGGTTCTCCCGAGGCGTACTACGGCATGCTGCTGTTCGTGCGCCAGGGGGAAACCCTCGATCGCAGCGACCTCCTGGCGCGCCTGGTCGAGGCGCGTTACGACCGGAACGACTACGAGCTGCGACGAGGAACATTCCGGGTGCGGGGCGACGTGGTCGAGATCGTGCCCGCGTACGAGGAGAGCGGGATCCGAATCGAGCTGTTCGGCGACGAGGTGGAGCGCATCAGCGCGTTCGATCCCCTCACCGGCAAGACCCTCTCGCGACTCGCCCAGGTCGCGATCTACCCCTCGAGCCACTACGTGACGCCCCAGCCGAAGATCGCCGACGCGATCAAGACGATCGAGGCGGAGCTCATGGAAGAGAAGCCGAAGCTCGAGAGCCGGGGCAACCTGCTCGAGGCCCAGAGGCTCTACCAGCGGACCATGTTCGATCTCGAGATGCTCCGGGAGACAGGGCACTGCCACGGTATCGAGAACTACTCGCGCCACCTGTCGGGTCGCGCGCCCGGGGAGCCCCCGCCGACGCTTCTCGACTATCTGGCCAAGGACGCGCTGATCGTGGTCGACGAGTCGCACCAGTCGATCCCCCAGGTGCGGGGCATGTACCACGGCGATCAGCAGCGCAAGCGCACCCTCGTGGAGTTCGGCTTCCGCCTTCCCTCGGCCCTCGACAACCGGCCCTTGAACTTCGAGGAATTCGAGGCCCGGGTCGGGGAGGTTCTCTACGTGTCGGCGACGCCGGGACCGTACGAGCTGCAGAAGTCCGGTGGGGTGGTGGTGGAGCAGGTGATCCGCCCCACGGGCCTCATGGATCCGCGGCTCGACGTGCGGCCGGTCCAGGGCCAGGTCGACGACCTGCTGGCCGAGATCCGAGTCCGAGCCGAGAAGGACCAGCGCGTCCTGGTGACGACACTCACCAAGCGGATGGCCGAGGACCTGACCGAGTACTACCACGACCTCGGCGTGCGCGTGCGCTATCTGCACTCCGACATCGAGACCCTCGAGCGCGTCCGGATCCTGCGCGACCTCCGGAAGGGCGAGTTCGACGTCCTCGTGGGGATCAACCTCCTGCGCGAGGGCCTCGACCTGCCCGAGGTGTCGCTCGTGGCCATCCTCGACGCGGACAAGGAGGGCTTCCTTCGCTCGGGGGGAGCCCTCATCCAGACCATGGGCCGGGCGGCCCGCAACGTGGAGGGGATGGCTATCCTCTACGCCGACAAGGTCACGGACTCGATGAAGATGGCCATGAGCGAGACCAGCCGCCGTCGAGCGATCCAGGAGGCCTACAACAGCGAGCACGACATCACGCCCGAGAGCATCCGCAAGGGCCTCGGAGAGCTCCTGTCGTCGGTCTACGAGCATGACTACGCCCCGATTCCCCAGGTGGCGGAGGAGCCGGCCGAGCGCTATCGCTCGCTCGAGGACATCGCGGTCGAGGTCAAGGCCCTGGAGAAGCAGATGCGCGAAGCGGCGAAGGCCCTCGAGTTCGAGAAGGCGACCGAGATCCGTGACCGGGTGAGGGCC
>CAXMOH010000126.1:0-2351 GCA_964194855.1 uncultured Hyphomicrobium sp. | reverse complement strand
CCCACCACCACGACGTCGCGCGTCCGGCCCCAGATGTTCATCCCGTCGATGTTGATGTTGGCCGCAATGCGGCCGGCGGGCACCGGCGGGTGCCGCGCCAGGTACTCCGAGCCCAGAAGACCCTGCTCCTCGGCCCCCACGGCAGCGAACAGGATCGAGCGGTCCGGCTGTCCCGGCAGGGCCGCGAAGGCCTCGGCGATGGCGAGCATCATGGCGAGCCCGGAGGCGTTGTCCAGGGCGCCGTTGTAGATCTCCGGGGCGGTCCCCTCTCCGTTCCCCGGCCGGACGCCGAGATGGTCGTGGTGGGCCGTGTAGAGAACCACGTCCTCCACGCCCGGGTCGCTCGCCGGCAGCCGAGCGATGACGTTGGCGCTGGTCCGCCGCTCGACCGTGTTCTCGAGCCGCAAGCTCACCCGCACCCCGAGGGGCACGGGCCGGAACGCCCGCTCCTCGGCCGCGGAGCGCAGCGTGTCGAGGCTGTGCCCCCCGAGCGTGGCGATCCTTCGGCTGGCCTCCTCGGTGGTCCACGCAGTCACCTGCAGAGCCGGCTCGCCCTCCGAGGGCAGGCCGAACTGCTCTCCCGTCCAGCTGCTCTGGACCACCGGCCAGCCGTAGCCGGCCGACGGGGCCGTGTGGATGATGATGGCCCCGGCCGCCCCCTGTCGGGCGGCCATCTCGAGCTTGTAGTCCCAGCGTCCGTAGTAGAGCCGCCGCCGTCCCTCGAACAGGTCCGGGTCGCCTTCCGGATCGTTGTTCATGAACAAGAGGACCTTGCCCCGGAGGTCCGCCCCCTTGTAGTCGTCCCAGTCGAACTCCGGGGCCACGATCCCGTAGCCGACGAAAACGATCTCGGCGTCTTCGAGACGCGACACCTTCGTCTGGACGCCCGAGACCGCGATGAAGTCCTCGTGGAAGCGCAGATCCACTCCCTCTGCGTCTCGGGTCACGCGCAAGACATCGGGACACCGCGTTTCGACGGAGACGAGCTCGAAGGGCTGGAACCAGGTCCCGTTCGACGCGCCCGGCTCCAGGCCCATGGCTTCGAAGCGAGAGGCCACGTAGGCCTGCGCCAGCCGGTCGCCGCGGGTGTCCGGGCCGCGACCCTCGAGAAGGTCGCTGGCGAGGAACCGGATGTCGGCCCTGATCCCGCGTTCCTGAATGGCCCCGGCCGCCGTTCTCTCTTCGGTGGTCAGGACATCGGGGCGCAGCGCGGCGAGGCCCGCTGCCGTCGACACCGCTACGACTCCTGCCAGCACGACTCTCATTCAGGCCCCCAGCCCTTTTCTCTGGACGGATCTAAAGTATCGTGTCATATTATGCGACGTAAGCGGGCTTGAAAACAAGATTCTCAGTGATCCGCCATATGCGGGTCGTCTGGTCTCGAGGCGCACTCTCGGTCCCGGAGGGAACGATGTCGGTGGCAGCAACCCTCAATGTCGGCCGTCACTCGGTGGTCGCCCCGTCTCTCGTCTTCGTCCCCGGGGGCCGCTTCCGGATGGGGTCTGACAGCGGTCGTTCGGACGAGCTGCCGGTCCACGACGCCCAGGTGCGGCCCGTCCGCATCGGGCGTGGGCCGGTCACCAACCTCGAGTACGCGTGGTTCCTCTCGAGCGGACGAGCGCCAGAGCCGCCGTGGTGGAAAGACCCGGGCTTCTGGGATCCCGGGCAACCCGTGGTCGGCGTCACCTGGTTCGAGGCGATGTCGTACTGCACCTGGCTGGGGGAGACCTTCGGGGGGCGCTGGCGGCTTCCCACCGAGGCCGAATGGGAGCGTGCGGCCCGCGGCGGTCTCGAAGGAGCGCCCACGTCCTGGGGCCCGGATGTGCCCACCGACGAGGTGCCCGAGCACCCGGTGTCCGGCCCCTGGCCCGTGGGGCGGGGCACGGCCAACGGCTTCGGCCTGCTGGACATGGGGACGATCGTCCACGAATGGTGTTTCGACTGGTACTCCGCCGACGCCTACGCCTCGACCCGGCGGCTCAATCCGCTGGGGCCGGAGAAGGGGGAGCGCCGGGCGAGCCGGGGAGGGTCCTGGCGCCATCACGTCCGCTGGTCGCCTCCATCCGCCCGGTCCAGCCTTCCGCCCCACTCGCGCTATGCGGACTACGGATTCCGGGTGGTGCGCGAGGTGCCTTGACCGCTGGATCCGCGGCCCAGCCGCCGGGGGGCATCGAGCGTCGACGAGGTCCTCGGATGGAGCCGCAGCACTTGTCGACACTCGTGTCCGTGGTGGGAACCCGCCTCCTGAACATCAGCCGTCACGGCGCGCTCATCGAGGCCCCGGTTCCTCTCGCCCCGGAGTCCACCCTTCGGTTCCGTCTCGTGGTGGAGGGCGTCAAGAGCGAGCTCGA
>CAXMOH010000125.1:0-7499 GCA_964194855.1 uncultured Hyphomicrobium sp. | reverse complement strand
ATCAGATCCTTTCCAATCTCGGATCGGGCGGTTTCGGCACCGTCCTCCTCGCCCGTGACACCTGGATCGACAAGAAGGTGGCGATCAAGGTCCCCCACCGGCAGCGCGCGGACTTCGACGAGCTACTGCAGGAGCCCCGCCTTCTGGCCGCGCTCGACCACCCGAACATCGTCGGGATCATGACGGCGGAGCGGGTGGAGGACACGTTCTTCATCGTGATGGAGTACATCAAGGGGGAGAGCCTCGAAGCGGTCCTCGACCGGGAGAAGTCCCTGGACCTGGCCCGGGCCCTGACCTACGGAGTGCAGATTCTCAGGGGTGTGGAGCACGCCCACGAGGCCCAGATCCTCCACCGTGACCTTCGGCCCGCCAACGTGCTGCTCTCCGAGAGCGGGGCGATCAAGGTAGCGGACTTCGGGACGTCACGGTTCCTCGAGAAGTCCCACGCCACCACGGTCATCGGGAGTCCTCCCTTCATGGCGCCGGAGGCCTTCCAGGGGCGGGCGGTGCTCGCGTCGGACATCTACTCGGTAGGGGTGATGCTCTACCAGATGCTCACGGGCAACTTGCCGTACTTCAGCCCCAACCCGGCACAGATCGAAAAGCTGGTCGCCCAGGGGCGCTGCACGCCTCCCTGGCAGCGCAACAACCAGATCCCCAGGGAGATCTCCGACATCGTCATGAAGAGCCTGGCACCGGAGGTTTCGAACCGGTACCAGCACGCCTCGGAGCTCCTCGACGACCTGTCGACGGCGGCGGAGATCGATCACACGGCCTCGGAGATGGAGGACATCCGCCGCCGCCTGCGCGCCCGGGAGGTGCCGCGGAAGGGGTTTTGCTGGCACTGCCGCAAGCCCCTCCACAGCCGCTCGGACACGTGCGCCTTCTGTGGCGAGAAGCAGTAGCCCGCCACACGCTAACTCCCCAACGCTCAGACACTTCGCCGCACATCTCGATTGACAGGATCCGACGTGGACGGCTAAAATGGCCTGTCATGTCTTCGCCGCGGTCCGATGTCATCTGGATGAACGGAGCCCTCGTGCCATGGGACGAGGCTCGAATCCACGTGGGCGCTCACGTGATCCACTATGGCTCTGCGGTCTTCGAGGGGATTCGCTGCTACTCCACGGCTGAAGGACCCGCGGTCTTTCGCCTCGATGCGCACATGGAGCGCCTGTTCAACTCCGCCAAGATCTACTGGATGGAGCTGCCGTGGTCCCTGGAGCAGCTCAACGAGGCGATTCTCGAGACCATCCAGGTGAATCGCCTCCAGTCCTGCTACATCCGACCGATTGCGTACAGGGGCTTCGGCCAGCTGGGCGTCAACCCCCTGGACTGCCCGGTCGAGGTCGCGATCCTCGTCTGGGAGTGGGGCAAGTATCTCGGCGCGGAGGCACTCGAGCAGGGAGTCGACGTCTGCGTCAGCTCCTGGAACCGCCTGGCCCCGAACACCCTGCCCACCATGGCCAAGAGCGCGGCCAACTACATGAACTCGCAGCTCATCAAAGTCGATGCGGTCAAGGGGGGCTTCGTCGAGGGAATCGCGCTGGACACGCAGGGTTTCGTTTCCGAAGGCAGCGGTGAGAACCTGTTCGTCGTATCGAAGGGCCGCCTCATCACGCCTCCGCTCGTGTCGTCGATCCTCCCGGGGATCACCCGCGACACGGTCATCAACCTGGCCCACCGGCTCGACATCCCCGTCGAGGAGAAGGCCCTTCCCCGAGAGATGCTCTACCTGGCGGACGAGCTGTTCTTCACCGGTACGGCCGCCGAGGTCACGCCGATTCGCTCTGTCGATCGCCGGACAATCGGCGCCGGGAAGCGGGGCCCGGTGACGGAATCGTTGCAGAAGGCGTTCTTCGACGTTATCCAGGGTCGCGCCGGAGACGAGCACGGGTGGCTGACGCCCGTACCCAGCGCCTCCACGGTCGCGGAGGGGTCGAGCGCAGTCTAGGCCGGGAGACGGCAAGCCCGGGGCGGAGAGAGCGGCATGCACATCAACGACCTGTTGAAGATGGCGTCGGAGCGAAGGGCCTCCGACCTCCACCTGAAGGTGGGATCGCATCCCGTGCTGCGCATCAACGGAGAGCTGATCCCCCTGGTGGAGACCAAGCGGTTGATGCAGGAGGACACCATCGCAATGGCGTTCTCCATCATGAGCAACCGCCAGAAGCAGAAGTTCAAGGAGAACCTCGAGATCGACATCGCGTACTCGGTGCCCGGCCTCGGCCGGTTCCGTTGCAACGTCTTCCAGCAGCGCGGCACCGTGGGCCTGGTTCTCCGCGTGATCCCGGTGAAGATCATGACGGTCCGGGAGCTGGGCCTCCCCACCGTGCTGGAGAAGATCGCCGCCGAGCAGCGCGGGCTCATCCTCTGCACCGGAACCACCGGTTCCGGAAAGTCGACGACTCTGGCGGCGATGGTCGACTAAATCAACTCCGAGGGCTGCGAGCACGTCATCACCATCGAGGGCCCGATCGAGTCCCTCCACCGGGACAAGAAATCCATCGTCAACCAGCGCGAGGTCGAGGTCGACACCCGCACCTTCGCCGCGGCGCTCAGGAGCGCGCTCCGTCAGGACCCCGACGTCATCCTGGTCGGTGAGATGCGCGACTATGAAACGATCGAGACCGCCATCACCGCAGCCGAGACCGGCCACCTGGTTCTCTCGACCCTTCACACCCTCGACGCCACCGAGACCATCAACCGCATCATCTCCGTCTTCCCGCCTCACCAGCAGAAGCAGATCCGTCTCCAGCTCTCGGGCGTCCTCAAGGCCGTCATCTCCATGCGACTCATCCCCCGGGCCGACGGGCACGGCCGCGTGCCCGCAGCCGAGGTGATGATCACAACCCCGTTCATTCGGGACTGCATCATCAACAAGGACAAGACCAAGCTCATCCACGAGGCGATCGCCGCCGGTGTGTCCCAGTACGGAATGCAGACCTTCGACCAGTCCATCTTCCAGCTCTACAAGAAGGAGCTCATCTCCTACGACGAGGCCCTGCGACGAGCGAGCAACCCGGACGAGTTCAAGCTGAAGATCCAGGGCATCCAGTCCGCCTCGGACATGGCGGCGGAAGAGATGGAGCAGACCATGCAGTCCTTCGACCTGGAGTCGTAAGAGACGGCAATGGCCCGGACCGCTCCGGCGGGGCCGCCTCCCTCGGCCTACCAGCGAGCGCTCCGGCGCCTCGCTCTTCGAGACCACTCGGAGGACGAGCTACGTCGCGCCCTGGCGGAGCGGGGACACGCCAGCGAGGAGATCGAAGACGCCCTGATGCGCCTCCTGGAGCAGCACTACGTCGACGACGACAAGTTCGCCGAGGCGTTCGCCCGGAGCCGCCTCTCCTCTCGGGGCCACGGCCGGGCGAGGATCCGCCAGGGCCTCCGCCAGCGAGGCGTGAGCCGGGAGCGGATCGAGGCCGGCCTCGCGGCGGCGCTCCGCGACGTCTCCGAGGAAGACATCCTCGACAAGGTCGCCCGCCGCTACTGGAAGCAGCACAGCCGGGTCGAGGCGCGCAAGCGCGTGCCCCGACTGTGGGGTTATCTGGTTCGTCGCGGGTTTCCCCCGGAGCTGGTGCGGAGCCGCCTCCAGGCCCTGTGGCCTCGATGGTCCGACGCCCTCGAAGGCCTCGAGCCCGAGGAAGCAGCCACGCTGGGTGGAGAGGTCGCTGGCGATGCCGAGTAGCGGCCCGACCGTCTCCCGGGACGGCACGGCAACGTTGAGCGCCGACGAGATCCGAAGCGCGTTCCTCCGCTACTTCGAGGACCGGGGGCACCGTGTGTGCAAGAGCTCGCCCCTCGTCCCGGAGAACGAGCCGACGCTCCTGTTCGCCAACGCGGGGATGAACCAGTTCAAGGACGTCTTCCTGGGCCAGGAGACCCGGGACTACGCCCGCGCCGCCTCCTCGCAGAAGTGCGTCCGCGCCGGTGGCAAGCACAACGCCCTGGAGAACGTCGGCCGCACGGCCCGGCATCACACGTTCTTCGAGATGCTCGGAAACTTCTCCTTTGGCGACTACTTCAAGAAAGAAGCCATCGAGTACGCGTGGGAGTTCCTTACGAAGGAGCTGGCCCTGCCGCCGGATCGCCTGAAGGTCACCGTGTTCAGGGGCGAGCAGGATCTCCCACGGGACGGCGAGGCCCACGACCTCTGGCGGAACCACGTCCCCGAGGAGCGAATCCTCGAGCTGGGAATGAAGGACAACTTCTGGGCCATGGGCGAGACGGGCCCCTCCGGGCCGTGCTCGGAGATCCACTACTTCCAGGGAGACGACCTGGCCTGCCCAGCCGAGGCGGAGGGTCGAAGCTGCTCCGGCGTCGAGTGTGAGTGCGATCGCTGGCTCGAGGTGTGGAACCTCGTCTTCATGCAGTACGACAGGGACGAGAACGGTCGATACGATCCGCTGCCGGCTCCCTGTGTCGACACCGGAATGGGCCTCGAGCGGATCTCGGCGGTCGTCCAGGGGACGCTCTCCAACTACGACACGGACCTCTTCACTCCCCTGCTCGAGGCCGTGGCGGCCCGGGCGGGGTCGCCGTACGGCGCCAACGAGGGCGCCGACGTCTCCATGCGCGTCATCGCCGACCATCTCCGCGCCATGACGTTCCTCATCGCCGACGGCGTGCTTCCCGGCAACGAGGGCCGGGGATACGTGCTCCGGAAGATCATGCGGCGAGCCATGCGCCACGGGAAGACCCTCGGGATCGACAAGCCCTTCCTGGCCGAACTGACCGGAGCCGTGGTCGAGCGGATGAAAGGGGCCTATCCGGAGCTCGTCTCCCACGCCGAAAGCGTCAGGCGCGTGGTGGCCGTGGAGGAAGAGCGGTTCGGGACCACCCTGCGCCAGGCCTTCGCCATCTTCGAGGACATCGCTGCCGGAATCCCCGCCGGGGGGACGGTCCCGGGATCCGACGCGTTCCGCCTCTACGACACGTACGGGCTCCCCCTGGATTTCACCGAGGAGCTGGCCAGCGATCGCGGCCTCACGGTCGACGGTCCGGGCTTCGAGAAGGAGCTCAAGGCGCAGCAGGAGCGGGCCCGCCAGGCGAGCAAGCTGGGAACGACCAGGGGAGACCCGGTCTACATGGAGCTGGCCAAGGAGGCCCGGAGCGAGTTCGTCGGCTACGGCTCGCTCGCCGTGGAGGACACCCGGGTTCTCGCGGTCCTGCGCGAGGGACAGCTCGTCCCCCGGCTCGACGCCGGGCAGGAGGGACAGGTGGTCCTGGACCGGACGCCCTTCTACGCCATGGCCGGAGGTCAAGTCGGCGATCGCGGCGTCCTCGCCTCTGACGGATCGGCTGCCGAGGTCCAGGACACCACGGCTCCGCTGCCGGGGCTGGTGGCTCACCACGTCCGGGTGACTCACGGCGGGTTCGAGCGGGGGATGGTCGTCCGGGCCGAGGTCGAGGCGGCCCGGCGCGCCGGAGCCATGCGCCATCACACGGGGACCCATCTGCTCCACGCCGCCCTTCGGGAGACCCTGGGCCCCCACGTCAAGCAGGCGGGAAGCCTGGTGGCTCCCGACCGGCTCCGTTTCGACTTCAGCCACTACGCCCCGGTGGGACCCCGGGAGCTGCGACACGTGGAGAACAGGGTGAACGCGGAGATCCTTCGGGACAGCCCCGTCGCTTCGAAGGTCATGGGGCGCGAGGAGGCCCTGGCCTACGGTGCCCTCGCCTTCTTCGGCGACAAGTACGGCGAAGAGGTGCGCGTGGTCGAGGTCCCGGGCTTCTCCAAGGAGTTCTGCGGAGGGACTCACGTCCACCAGACCGGAGAGATCGGGCTCTTCCTCCTGACGTCCGAGTCGGGCATCTCCGCCGGGACGCGGCGTGTCGAGGCCTTGAGCGGCGAGGCCGCCATCCAACGCGCCCAGCAGGACCAGGGGATCCTCGAAGAGCTCGAGGGAGCGGCCCGGGTGGACCGGCGGGAGCTGGTGGACGAGTACGCCCGGCTCCGTGAGCAGCTCAAGGCCCGGGACCGCGAGCTGCAGGCTGTGAAGATGAAGCTGGCCATGACGGCCGGTCCTTCGTCCGACGAGGGGCTCACCGAGGTGGGAGACGCACTGGTCTGGACCCCCCGGTTCGACGGGTTGGACCGCAAGGCCCACGCCGCAGTGGTGGACGAGTTCCGCAACAAGCACCGTGAGCGCTCCTTCGCTCTCGTCTCCTCCGCGGTGGGAGAGGACCGGGTGCACGTCATCGCGGCGGTTGCGCCGGGTCTCACCTCGGAGCTCAAAGCTCCGGAGATCATGAAGAAGCTCGGCCTCAAGGGAGGCGGGCGGCCGGACTTCGCCCAGGGTGGGGGCGTGGCCCCGCAGGACGTGGAGGAGCTTCGCCTCCGGGCCACCGAGACCCTCCGCCAGCTGCTGGAGGTCTCCGCCGGTGCGTAGCCACCTGCAGCTGATGGCGAGTGTCGCGGCCCTGGGCTTGCTCTCCACCTCCGGCGTCGAGGCTCAGATCTACACGAGGCGAAACGCCAACGGCGTCGTGGAGGCCACCAACGTGCCCGGCTCCGCCCTGGACGGGTACCGTCTCACTTACGTGGGCAAGGGCACGGTCATCCACTCTCGTGGCTTCCAGGGCTCGTACTCCGGCGAGTTCGACCCCGACATCGCGGCCGCCGCGGCGCTCCACCAGCTCAATCCCAACCTCGTCAAGGCCGTCATCCGAGCCGAGTCGGCGTTCGACCAATGGGCGGTCTCCTCGAAGGGCGCCCAGGGCCTGATGCAGCTCATGCCCCCGACGGCCCGCCGCTTCGGCGTGTCCGACCCCTTCAACGCCCGGCAGAACATCTTCGCGGGCACGCAATACCTCCGGATCCTCCTCGACATGTTCGGCGGCAACGTCTCCCTGGCCCTGGCGGGCTACAACGCCGGAGAGAATGCGGTGCGCCGTCATGGGGGCATCCCCCCCTACCGCGAGACGCGAAACTACGTGCGGAAGATCCAGCGGTTCCTCGGGGCCGCCGCCGCTGCCACCGCCCCGCCGCCCGACTCTGCGAACTTCTTCGTCCCTTCCGCCCGTCTCAAGCTGGCGCGACCCACCCAGGTCCGCTCGAAGCGATCCTCACGACCCACGCGCCTCGATCCGGCACGCCCTGGCATCTACTACCGCTGGCGGGACCAGCAGGGCGTCACCCACGTGGCCGAGAAGCCCCCGACCGAGGGCACGGTGTACACAACGATCCGGGCCCTGGACTGAGCATGCCCGAGAGCATCCCCCGCGGCCCCTTCGATCAAGGGCTTTTCTTGACTCACTTCAACAAGGGGCGGGAGCTCTTCGAGGAGAAACGGCTCGAGGAGGCCGAGCGGCAGCTCGAGGAGGCCTACCTCCTGCGGCCCCGTGACGTCCGAGTCCTGAATCTCCTCGGGCTCGTGTACTTCCGCCAGGAGAAGCTCGAGAAGGCCGAGGAGGTGTATCGGAAGCTCATCGCCGAGAGCCCCGACGCCCACACTCTCCACTACAACCTGGGCCTCATCTGCACCAAGCTGAAC
>CAXMOH010000124.1:0-4421 GCA_964194855.1 uncultured Hyphomicrobium sp. | reverse complement strand
TCCTTCACGAAAGGCCCGAAGGTGGCTTGCACGTCGGCGTAGTCGGCATCTCGCGAGACGGTGGGGCTGTCGAAATCCCCCCACTTGTGGCCGAAAGTACCCGCGCAGTAGTTCCCAGAATTCGGACCGGTCATTACGTTCCACACGATCCAAGTCCACGTGTCGCTCTGCTTCCGATGCCAGTCAAGGTGCTTCTTCCACGCGTCCTCGAACCTCGCTTCGGCTCCCGGTTGGACCTCGAAGCAATGAATCTCGGCAACGTCTCCCCCCTCGTCCTGGCCGACCGCCGGCAACGCCAGCAGCGACAAGGATGCGAGAACACACAGACCTGCTGTCCTGAGCATGGTCCTCTCCCCCCTTTGAATTGTCTGGATGCCCGTTCTGGGCAGGGCCAGCCTAGGCCGGCCTCAGGAGGGTGTCAACGAAAAACCAACAGGCATGACTCGCGCTGAGCGACGCCGTCACACGTGCGGCTTCCCGACCAGGT
This sequence comes from uncultured Hyphomicrobium sp., assembly GCA_964194855.1. Taxonomy (GTDB): domain Bacteria; phylum Acidobacteriota; class Vicinamibacteria; order Fen-336; family Fen-336; genus JAJDNS01. The sequence goes on along the minus strand of CAXMOH010000124.1, from coordinate 3,934 downwards.
TGGCCTCCATGCCGCCCCAGCCCGTCCCGTGGTCGGAGTTCATGGCGGCCACGCCTTTGGTGTGGATACGGAACTCTCCGAAGCAGAGCTTCTCGAGGATGCGCCCGGGGCGGAGGTGCCAGCTGGCCCAGCCCAGTGGGGAGTCCCCGTCTGCATCCCGAGCCTCCTTGCGAGCCCCAGCGTCCAGCAGCATCTGGATGGCGTCTTCGGTCCCAAACGCCGCAGCACGGTGGAGCGGAGTCTCGCCTTTCGTCCGAACGTCGCGCATGAAGCCATCCGTCTCCTTCGACGGCGTCGTGGCGGCGTTCGGATCCGCCCCGTGAGCCAGGAGAATTCGGACCACGTGATCGTAGGCGGGGCGATTCGCCTTGCACAGGGCCGCATGCAGCGGCGTCTCTCCACTCTCCGGATCGGGCCGATTGGCATCGGCGCCGTTCTCGATCAGGAACTGGACGAGCCGCCAGTGTCCGTGAAACGCCGCGGTGTCCAGCCCGAGGTTCTCCCCGAGGGAGGCGAGGGACTCACCGCTGGCCAGCAGGAATCGGATGGCGCTGACGTCACCATAGTAGGCACACCGCTTGATGAGCGACACCCCGTCCGGGTCCTTCGAGCTCGCGGGATGGCCTTCCGAAAGGTAGTCGAACACCAGGTCGGTGCGTCCGTCGGAGATTCGATCGAGCATGGGTTCTCGCCTCGTCGTCGCTGCGGGGGCTCACGGCCGGCGGGGGTCAGCAGCATCCAGGCTCGGCGGTGCCCCGCGCCGCCTTGCCCATGGCCTTCTCGGCCCACTGCTTCCAGGCGTCCGATATCTTGTCGACACCGAGCAGCCGCTCGGCCTCGTGGCGGTCTCGAGTGTAGATTCGAAAGACCGCTCCGATAGAAACGTCGTGATCCGGGCGCTCAGCGATACCGATCGCATCATTGGCGCCGATGTCGCCCTCTTCGATGATGCGCAGGTAGGTCCCGGGTCTGCCGGCCTCGGTGAAGCGGCGCAAGAAAGCGGGATCGTCCATCCGGACGCCGAGTCGCCAGCAGGGGACCCGGGGCTCCGAGACTTCGAGGAGCGCGTTGCCGACGCTCCAGCGGTCGCCGACGAGCGCGCCGGTGACGTCGATCCCCTCCGTCGTGAGGTTCTCTCCGAACTCGGCGTGCTGCAGCGGCCGGCCGAGCTCCTTCTCCCACCAGCGGTAGTCCTCGATGGCATAAGCGTAGATGGCCTTGTCCGGCCCCCCGTGAGCGGCTCGATCGGCCTGGTCGTCGCCTTCCAGGTTGACGCCCCTGGCCATCACGCGGCCGCTCACCGGGGTCTTCCAGATGGCGCTTCGGGCGGCTCGACCTTTGAAGTCGAACTCGCGGACGCCTCCCACGCTCACGGCGAGAAGCTTGCCGTTGGCCCTGTCTTTGTCGATCATTGGCACCCCCGATCCAGATTCGCGGCTCCATTCTAGGTCCCGAATCGCCCGTCACCGTTTGGCGCGGCGAGTTCTGGGGGGAAGCTTCCGGATCTCCTGCCGAGTCTGCGAGATCCGCGGGAGCAGCTCCTCCTCGGCCTCCGAAGCGGATAGCCGCTCGGCTTCCCTCTGTACCTCGGCAGTCACCCATCGCGGGTAGGGTTCGCGGCAGGCTCGATGTGCTCCGGTGGCGGTGTGCTCGTTCCACACCCGTGCGAGCCGCTCCTTCGGAAAGTGAGATGAAAGCCGAACGAGAGCGGGCCAGAGACGACGATGGACGTACGTGATCTTACCTTCTACCAGCTTGCACACGAGAACATCCGGGCTGTCGCACACGGCCTCGGCGGCGGCGAAGATCTCCTTGTTCTTTGGATGCCCCCACCAGCTCCCGCGGATCGGGCCGCCTGCTATCGCCTCGGCGAGACTCGGAGCGGGACCCCGTGCCGCCTGCAAGACGACACCGTGGCGTTTGACGAACTCGACAGCTTCCCGCGGGCTCACACGGCCACCTCCGGCGACATCAGAGTCACTTCTCTGGACTTCTGCCAGGAATCCACCCGGTCAGGAGCTACGAGCGGCCACGCACGTCCACGACGCCACCTGAGTTCAGCCGTCGGTGTCCTGGCTGATCCCGTATTGGTCGAGCTTCTTGTAGAGGTTGGAGCGGGGCGTGCCGATGGCCTGGGCGGTGGCCGAGATGTTCCAGTTGCTCTCCCGCAGCTTGGCCACGAGGAAGGTCCGCTCGGCGGCCTCCTTGAAATCACGCAGCGTCCCGGCCGCGTTCATGCTGGCGGCGTCGTCGGAGGGGCGGCGCAGCACCCCAGCGACGTCGTCCACCCGCACTTCGTCTCCCTCCACCATGATGAGAAGGCGCTCGACGGCGTTCTTGAGCTCGCGCACGTTGCCCCGCCAGCGGTGCCGCCTGAGGGCCTCCATTGCGGCGGGGGCGAAGGCCTTCCGTCGAAAGTTGTTCGCGGTGCAGAACTCGTCGACGAAGTGCTCGATCAAGGGCTCGACGTCCTCGGGGCGCTCCCGGAGCGGTGGCACGCGGATGGGGAGCACGGAGAGACGGAAGTACAGATCCTCCCGGAAGCCCCCGGACTCGATCTCGTCTTCGAGAGTCTTGTTCGTCGCCGCGATCACCCTCACGTCCACCTGGAGGGTCTTCTGGGAGCCGAGCCTCTCGACCTCACCCTCCTGAAGGACGCGCAGCACCTTGGCCTGGGTGCGCAGGCTCATGTCGCCCACCTCGTCAAGGAAGATCGTGCCGCGGTGGGCCAGCTCGAATTTGCCGGTCTGCTTCTCCGTCGCTCCGGTGAAGGAGCCCTTCTCGTGACCGAACAGCTCGCTCTCGATCAGCTCCTCGGGAATCGCGGCACAGTTGACCTGGATGAACGCCTCGTCCTGGCGCAGCGAGTTGGAATGGATGGCCCGGGCGGCCAGCTCCTTTCCAACGCCGCTCTCTCCGGTGAGGAGCACCGTGGCATTGGTGGGCGCGGCTCGGCGAATCGCGTCCCAGACCTTCTCGAGGGCGGGGCTCACGCCCATCATCCGATAGCGCTCGTCGAAGCTCAGCTTCAGCCGACGGTTCTCGTCGACCAGCCGTTTCTGCCCCAGGGCATTGCGCGCGACGATGAGGATCCGATCGCTCTCGGGGGGCTTCTCGATGAAGTCGAAGGCCCCGAGCTTGACCGCCTCGACCGCGGTCTTGACGGTGCCGTGGCCCGAGAGGACCACCACCGGCGGCGAGGGCTCCTCGGCCTTGAGGCGCTTGAGGACCTCGAGACCGTCCATCTGGGGCATCTTGATGTCGAGGAAGACGAGATCGGGCCCATCCTGTGCCGCCATCTTCAGGCCCGCGGCGCCGTTGGCGGCGAGCAGTACCTCGTACCCCTCGTACTCGAAGATCATCCGGAGCGACGAGCGCACCGCCTCTTCGTCGTCCACGATCAAGATGCGTGGCTTCACCGCTTCTCCTCGACCTCGACTCGTGTCAGGAACGAGCCCGGGGGGTCCGGGCGGTAGACGTAGAGCCACGCGGAGCGGCCCGGGGGCAGGGAGCCCAGCACCTCGTCGTAGGCCCCCCTGTCCGGCGTGGCCCGGCGGTTGATCTCCACGACGAGGTCGCCCTCCTCGAGCACGTCGGTGCCCGGATCGGCACCGAGGATCGACCGAATGACCACACCGACGTGGTCGACGGGCACGCGGTTCCGTGCCCGCGCCTCGAGATCATCGACGACCAGACCGAGCGCGTCCCCATCGTTGCCAGGGGCTGCGATCGGCCGGGCCCATCGCGGCTCGGGTCCGGACTCTTCCGTCCGCTCCTCCAGCACGGCGGAGGCTCGGACCGCCCTGCCGTCCCGCAGGAGCGAGAGCGCCACATCGGTGCCCGGGCGCAGGGCGGAGATCGTGCGGACCAGATCGTCTCCGTCGTCGATGAGCGCCTCATCGACAGCCGTGATGACGTCCCAGCGCCGGAGCCC
>CAXMOH010000123.1:0-2623 GCA_964194855.1 uncultured Hyphomicrobium sp. | reverse complement strand
GCGATGCTGGCCGACGGGCGAGTTCACCTGACCGGTCTCGCCAAGCTGGCGCCGCACCTGACCCGAAAGAACCGGGAGGCGCTCTTGAAGCAGGCCCGGCACAAGTCCAAGCGCCAGATCGAAGAGATCGTGGCTGCCCTCGCGCCCCGTCCGGATGCGCCGTCGGTGATGCGGAAGCTCCCTGCGAGAAGAGGGGAGCCGAAGGCGGTCCCCCAACTGCGTCCGGACGCAGTTGGGCCATCTCGTCTCGAACTACGTCCGGACGCAGTTGAGGCGTCTCAAACCCCCAAGAGTGCGCGGCGCGCCGTGGTGGAACCCCTGGCCCCGGACCGCCACAGGGTCCAGTTCACTGCCAGCACCGCGCTGCGCAACAAGCTGGACCGGCTCAAGGCCCTGATGCGCTCCTCGGTGCCCGACGGCGACCTGGCGACGATCATCGACGAGGCGGTCACCGAGAAGCGCCAAAGGCTGGAATCGAAGCGGTTTGCGCGGACAAAGGCCCCGAAGAAAAGCCTTGCGGAGACGAGCACGAAGCCGTCGTCGCGCCACATCCCGGCGGCGGTCCGGCGCGCGGTGCACGAGCGAGACAAAGGCCGGTGCAGCTACTTGGACAGGATCGGGAGGCGCTGTCGCGAGAAGGACGACCTGGAGTTCCATCACAAGGAGCCCTTCGGGCGTGGCGGCGACCACAGCCCCGACAACGTGGCGCTCATGTGCCGCGTGCACAACACTCTTCTTGCCGAGCACGCCTACGGCAAGGAGAGGATGGCCCGCTATCGGCGGGGGCCGGACCGGGTTTCCGAGTCGGTGGCTGTCTACCAGACCGCCTGCACGTCGACGGCCGCTACTGTTCGACCGAAGCAGCGCGCTCCTTCAGGTCCTGCTTGAAGCGGGGGCTCACGCGAAATCCGGCTTCCTCGGCGAGGATCAGGTGCGCTTTCGCTTTGTCGAGACGGTCATCCATCATGAAGATCACCGCGACGTTATTGTGTGCGGCGCCGGTCTCGTCTCCCGCCTCGATCGCCTGGAGGTACTCACGGGTGGCGTCTTCCCGCCTGCCCAGGCGAAAGTAGGCACTCCCGAGGGAAAGGGAGAGCTCCGGTGGAATCTTCACGTTTTCGATGGAATCTTTGCCTTCCTGCTGCTCCAGGAGGCGTCGTCTCTCCTCGAGCCTGATCGTCTCTGCCCGAGGAGGAATGTCCGTGCCGCCCCAGCGTTCGATGGCCGCCTCGATCTCCCGAAGCTCATCGACTCGCTCCTGCCGCGCCTCGCCCCGGCCTTTCACGTTCAAGGTCGAGAGGGCCTGGATCGTCTCGCGACAGGCCTCGTACGCTTCCGCCGCGTCATCGTAGCGCCTGAGGATCATGCTGGCCTGGCCCAGGCTGTAGAAGGCCAGGGTGTACCCGGGGTCCAGGCGGGTGGCCATTCGAAACTCGGTCGCCGCCTGCTGGAAGAACTCCGTAGCCATCAGCTCGTCGCCCTCGCGATAGTGCTCCCGGGACTCCCGATGCTGCTGCGCCGAGAGCATGCCCTGGGCGCCCAGTGTCGCCGCGGCGAGAACGCATGCCGCAGTGGCCGTCAGTACCTGCCGCATCTCAACCTCCTGTTGCCCCCAAGAGCCGAGACCCTCAACCCAATGGCCCGCCGGGGGACCCGTCCGGCGGGTGTCAGCGATCCGCCGTGGTCGGGTCCTCCTCGACGATCGTCACGGTGGAGTTGGTCTGGATGGGCCCCTCGACCTTCTGGGTTTGACCGGAGGTCCAGCGCACCTCGATGGAGTCGACGGTGGCGGCGTCGCCCAGGCCGAAGTAGAGAGGGTAGAGGCTGTGGGACAGGTATCCCGAGACGCCGTCGTAGACCCTGTGGTAGTCCTGGCCTCCGGCGCTCAGCACCACCGTCGCGCCCAGCCCGTCGCGGTTCGATTTTGTCCCCTGGAGCTCGACCTTCAGGTAGCGCACCGGCTTCCTCTGGGCGAGGTCGCTGATCAGGACCATCGGCGCGTCGCCGAACTCGAGGGTGACGATGTCCTGGTCGCCGTCGTCGTCCAGGTCGAAGATCACCGACGAACGTGAGCCGACCGAGCCCCAGACCACGACGCGTCCGGAGAAGCCGTACCGCTGGCACACGAGCAGGTCTTCTTTGTCCTTGCCCGAGCAGTCGAGCTCGAACCAGGGCTTGGAGGTCCGGCCGTTCCGCCGGGGCTCCACGCCGAGGATGTACTCGGCGTCGGCGAAGCGCTCACCGCCGTCGTTCAGGAGCAGAGTGTTCACCCCATAGCTGAACGGATAGTTCATCGCGGACGCGATGAAGACGTCCTCGAAGCCGTCGGCGTTGAGGTCGCCCACGCTCAGTCCCCAGGGCCAGTAGTTCTCGGTGCCGATCTCGTCGGAGATCTCCGTGAAGCGGCCCTCTCCGTCGTTGCGGAAGAAGGCGTTGCCGAAGATGCTCTGGCCACCGGAGACGAGATACGACTCGGGCCACTGCATCTGCGCCTTGGACTTCTCCCGATCCAGCGGGCTGGGCTGGCTCATGTCGGAGTGCATGTCGCTGAGGATGATGTCCTGGTCGCCGTCGTTGTCGAAGTCGAAGACCTTGACGCCCATGGAGCCCCACGGGGTCTTGG
>CAXMOH010000122.1:0-4314 GCA_964194855.1 uncultured Hyphomicrobium sp. | reverse complement strand
CTCGGATCTCAGGGTGCAGCGCGAGATCAACGACTCGTGCATCTTCAACATCCTCCACGTCTGCGACTTCCACCTGCCCTACGACGACCTGTCGCCGTTTCTCGACTATCCCGGCGACGTGGTCAACAGCAGCCTCCACGTCGGTGACGAGACGATGACCCCGAAGGCGGCGTCCGAGCTGTTTGGTCGTCCGTTCATGGGCGGCCTGGAGCGCAAGGGCATCATCGTGAACGGCAGCGAGGACGAGATTCGCCACGAGGTCCGGGACGTCCTGGCCCACGCCGCCGACCGACAGATCCTGGGCGCCGACTGCACCCTTCCCGGCGACATCGCCTGGGAGAACATCCGCACCGCCATAGCGGCTGCCCACGAATTCCGAAGCTAGGCTTCATTAAGTAAGGGGAAGCAATGAACAAGAAGTGTTGGATCGCATTCGCCGCCGCTCTCCTCGTGCTGCCCGCCCTCGCCGCGGCCCAGCCCGAGACCCCCGTCGAGGAGTGGAGGGGCAAGACCATCCTGCTCATCGGGGCCCATCCGGACGACGACTCGAGGTCGCATGGGACATTGGCCATGCTTCAGGCGAATGGGAACGAGATCTGGATCGTCCTCCTGACGACCGGCAACGTCGGGACGCAGGACCCGGATATGTCCCGCTTCGAGCTGGCGACGATCCGCCGCCAGGAGCAGCTGGCGGCGCTTGCGGAGATCGGGATCCCGGAGGACCACTACATCAACCTCGGCTACGACGACGGCCTGGTGGAATTCGCGGACAAGCTCGAGGTCGTGGGCAAGCTCGTGCGCCAGATTCGCACGATCCGCCCGGACGTGCTGTTCGCCTTCGATCCAGGTCCCGGCTATCGCCGGTGGCACAAGAGCGATCATCGGGCGGCGTCCTACCTGGCCGCGGACGCGACGCGGGCCGCCATGTGGCGTCTGCTCTTCGAGGGACAGATCATCCACGAGGGGCTGACGGCGCACCAGATCCCCGAGTTTCTCTTTTACGACAGCGTCGAGGAGGAGAAGAACACCTGGGTCGACATCACAAAGTTCGCCGACGCCAAGGTCAGGGCAAGAACAAAGTACGTGAGCCAGTTTGGCCCCGGCTGGTCCGACTACAAGGGCCCGGTGCGCTCACCCGAAGACCAGAAAGCGGAGGAGAAGAAAGAGCGGGAGAAACTGACGGTACGGGACGGCAAGACGGTCGAGGGCTTCCGGTACTACAAGGGCCGCCCGGACGAAATGGGCAAGTAGTTGGCGGCGGTCGATCTCGTGACCCTGGGCGAGGCCTTCGAGGACCTCGTCTTCCTGGACCTGCCGCGTCTGCCGCGGCTGGGTGAGGAGATCAAGACCGACCGCTTCCTCCAGACTCCCGGCGGGGGGGCCCTGATCACGGCCGTCTCGGCATCTCGCCTTGGCACCCGCTGCCGCGTCGTGAGCGCGGTGGGTGACGGGGCGGCGGCGATGCTTCGTGCCGAGGGCATCCAGGTCCGGAACCTCCGCCGGGAGGGTGAGGCCCACGCGATCTCGGCGGCGCTGTCGACGCGGCGCGACCGGAGCTTCGTCACATTCAACGGTGTCAACGACCGTCTCGAGCCTCGGCTCGCCGCGGTGGTTGGCAAGGAGCGGGCGCGCCACATGCATTTCGCCTTCTACCCAAGAGACTGCCGGCGATGGGAGCGGGCCGTCACCGCCGCTCGCCGGCGGGGCATCTCGCCCTCGTGGGATTTCGGCTACAACGAGGATCTGCTGCAGGACGAGGGTTTCGCCGGACTGACTGCCTCTCTCGACTACGTCTTCCTCAACGAGGTCGAGGCCCCTCTCTACTCCCGACGACGGAGCTTCGCACGAGCCCTCGACTACTGGCGCGGCCACGCCCGAAACGCCGTGGTGAAGACGGGCCCGAAGGGAAGCCTCTGGGTGTCTTCATCCATTGACGCCAGAGCGCCCGCGCCGCGGGTGCGGGTCGTGGACACCACCGGCGCCGGCGATGCGTTCGACGGAGGGTTTCTCGACGCGCTTCTCCGGGGGGCCGGCCCCGTCGCGTGTCTGAAAGCGGGGAACCGGATGGGGGCGCTCTCGACCCGCGCACCCGGTGGAACGGGCGGGTTGCCCCGGAAGCGCCGATGAAGATCGCCATCGTTGGCGGCGGAGGCGTCCGGACGCCGCTCCTCTCGGCGGGGCTCGCGGGCTCCGACCTGCCCCTCGAGGAGCTCAGGCTCTACGACCCGGATCGCGAACGACTGGCGGTGATCGCACCCCTGACGGACCGAATGGCAGAAGGTGTCACCGTCACGGCCTGCAGCACAGTAGAAGAGTGCGTCCGTGGTGTCGACTTCGTCTTCACCAGCTTCCGTGTCGGGGGGATCGAGTCCCGGGCCCGAAACGAAGCGACGGCGTTGAAGCACGGGCTCGTCGGCCAGGAGACGGTGGGCTTCGGTGGCTGCGCCATGGCGCTGGCCACGATCCCGGCCATGGTGGCCCACGCGAAGGTGATCGAGCGAGTGGTGCCGCAGGCGTGGATCGTCAACTTCACCAACCCGGTGGGGATCATCACCCAGGCGGTCCAGACGGCGACGGGAGCCAAGATCGTCGGGATCTGCGACACGCCCACGGAGCTCTTCGAAGAGGTGGCCCGGGCCCTCGGCCTGCCGTCGAACGAGTGCCACTTCGACTACTTCGGGCTGAACCACCTCGGCTGGCTGCGCGAGGTCTTCCACAATGGCGAGCCGCAGCTCTCACAGCTGTGGGACGAGCCGGAGCGCTTGCGCCACCTGTATCGCACCGATTTCTTCGATCCCTCGTTCCTGGCCGACCTGCGGCTCCTGCCCACGGAGTACGGTTACTTCTACTACCAGACCGCTCGGGCCATCGAGAGCCTGCAGCGGGCCGGTGAGAGCCGGGGCGTGATGCTCACGCGGCTGAACGCCCGGCTGTTCGAAGAGCTCACGAGCGGGGAGGGGGACCCGGCCACGGTCTACCACGACTACATCGCGGCGCGAGACGCCAGCTACATGCAGCTCGAGTCCGGCGCGCAGAAGCCTCTGGCCCCGCCGCCGAGCGCCGAGGTGACCGGCTACGACCGCATCGCCCTCGCCGTCATCCGTGCGATCCATTTCAACACCAGCGCCGTGATCCCGCTGGACGTGGCGAACCAGGGCAACCTCGCCGACCTCGAGGACGACGACGTGGTGGAGGTGCCCTGCGTCGTGAACGCCGACGGTCCCCACGCCCTCAACGTCCGTCCGGTCCCCGAAGCGGCCCGTGAGCTGCTGGTGCAGATGAAAACCTACGAGCGGCTGACCGTTCGGGCCGCCCTCGAGGGATCCCGTGAGCTGGCCACAGAGGCCCTGGTCACCAACCCACTCGTTGGCAGCCGCGACATCGCGGAGAAGCTGGTCAAGGAGGTCATGCCCGCATGAGCGAAGGAACCACCAAGCGCCCCCAACTCGACCGCAGTATGGGGCTGCTGCCGGCCACCTCCACCAACATCATCAGCATGGTGGGCGTCGGCCCCTTCCTGACCATTCCCTTCATGATCGCGGCCATTGGAGGCCCCCACATCATCTATGCGTGGATCGTGGGCGCCATCCTGGCCCTGGCCGACGGCCTCGTCTACGCCCAGCTCGGCGCGGCGCTCCCCGGCAGCGGGGGGCCCTATCTGTACCTGAGGGAGGCCTTCAAGCCCTTCGGACTCGGACGATTGATGGCGTTCCTCTTCATCTTCCAGATCATCCTGGTGGCGCCGCTCTCGATTGCCGGGGGGGCGGTGGGCTTCGCCGACTACCTGCGGTTCTACTGGACGTCGATGTCGCCCGCCGAGCACAACATCATCGCGGCTCTCGTCTGCGTGTCCGTGACGGCGCTCCTCTACCGCGACATCAAGTCCGTGGGCCGCCTGACCGTGGTGATGCTCGTCGTGGTCCTGGCCACGGTCGGGTGGGTGATCGTGGCCGGCCTCTTCAACTTCTCGCTGAAGCAGGCCTTCGACTTTCCGGCGAACGCATTCGAGTTCAACCGCGGCTTCTTCGTGGCTCTCGGGGCCACGTCGATTCTCGCCATGTACAGCTACGGCGGGTACAACCAGGTGTGCAACATCGGCGAGGAGATCAAGGATCCGACCCGCAACGTTCCAAGATCGATCGTCCTGTCGATTGCCGTCGTCGCGACGCTCTACATGCTGATGACGATCGTGATCCTGGGCATGATCCCGTGGGAAGAGGCACGCGAGTCCCGTACCATCGCGTCGATCTTCATCCAGCGCACCTTCTCCGATCCTGAGACGGGGCGCATCGCAGGCCTCGTCATGACGGGGCT
>CAXMOH010000121.1:0-18884 GCA_964194855.1 uncultured Hyphomicrobium sp. | reverse complement strand
GCTGGTAGGGTCGCGCCCGCATCTTGGGGCGTTCGCCAGACTTGAGCGGGTGCTGCCAGCACTCGATAGCATGGTAGCCGTGCTATCATGCTATCGTGATTCGGGACTTCTTCGATGTCGGTACGGAGGATGTCTTCAACGGCAAGAACTCAAAGGGCGCCCGATCGAAATGCCCCAAGGAGCTGTGGAGAGTGGCACAACGCAAGCTGGATCAGTTGGACTCGGTCGAAGAACTGGACGAGCTCCGCGTGCCACCTGGCAACCATCTGGAGGCGCTCCGGGTAGACCGGAAAGGTCAGCACAGCATCCGCATCAATGAGCAGTACCGGGTCTGCTTCACGTGGTCGGACGAGGGGCCGATGAAGGTCGAGATTGTGGATTACCACGACTGATCGACAAGGGAGTGGTCATGGTTCGAGTGCCGACAGACCGAGCGCCCACGCATCCCGGCGAGATGCTGCTGGAGGAGTTTCTGAAGCCCATGGGACTCACCCAGCGCGACCTGGCGGACGGCGTCCGCGTCCCCTACCAGCGAGTCAATGAGCTCGTCAACGGCCGCCGCGGAATCACTCCAGCATCAGCCCTGCGACTGGCCAAGTTCTTCGGAGTGAGCCCGGGCTTCTGGATGAACCTCCAGACTCGGTGGGACTTGTTTCACGCTGAGCGGGCCGAATCAGCGGTCCTCTCGAGCATCCGGACCGTGCACCACTGAGGGGATGGCGCCGATGGAGACGCCCAGGAGCAGCCGATGGCCCGTGGCCGGTGAGGGGAATCGACTCAACCCCGAGGAACTCGGCCTCCTCGCGAAACAGCTGGCCAAAGCGGAGAACGCAACCGAGGTGGCACGCCTGCGGGAACGAATGACCCGCGGCTTCTACGACATCTGAGTCGCGGTGCCGCACGCCCGGCGCAAAGACCTTCCGCACGCGTCTTTGGAGATCCATTCGGAGCGGGCGCAAGTCTATCGGCAGGCCCAGCAGAAGCGGTACGGCTCCTTCTTGTCGAGGCGGTACTCGGCTCGTGAGGCGTTCTCGCCACACCGGCAGCACTTGTCCTGCCGGAGGGTGTGGATGTGCGAAGCGCTGTCGAAGGGAATCTCGGGTCGGTACGGCACGAAGGCGGCAACACGCCGCATCTGGGAAACGAAGGATTCGGTGGATGTCACGGTCCGGCTCCGACGAGGGAATGAGCTGCGCCCCCACTTGGGGCTTTCGCCAGCCTTGAACGGGTGGCCGCTCACGCTGCTTGTTGGGAGGGAGTCGCATTCTAGCCCGGGCGAAGGCCTCTTTGACAAGCGAAATCTCTCCAGCCGCCATCCCCTTCCCCATGGTCCCAGTGAGACTGTTAGATATGCCTTGACAGTTATATGCCTGAAGACGTATATATCAACTCATGGAACCCGTGTTCGATGTTCTTGCGGAGCCGAGCCGGCGAGCGATTCTGCAACTCCTCCTCCGTAGCGAGCGCTCCGTCGGCGACCTCGAGCGCACGTTGAAGCGGCCGCAACCGTCCATTTCCAAGCACCTTCGTGTCCTGCGTGAGGCTGGCCTGGTGGAGTCCCGCACCGAAGCGCAAAAGCGGGTGTATCGACTGCGTCCGGAACCTCTGGTGGAGCTCGACAGGTGGCTGGAGCCTTTTCGGTGCCTCTGGGAGGCACGCCTGGACGCACTGGAACGTCATCTCGACCGCATGCCGATCGAGCCGAAGAAGAAGGGATCCAAACGATGAAGCGACCAGTTGCGACGAGGGGCGATTATCAACCGGGCTCGGTTGTCGACGCCGAATTGCGAAGGGACGGTAGCCGGTGGACGCTGGTCTTCGTCCGGCAGCTGAAACACCCACCCGGCAAGGTCTGGTTGGCCCTGACCGATCCGACACACCTCAGCGAGTGGGCTCCCTTCGATGTCGACCGCGACCTTGGGTCGACTGGAGCCGCGAAGCTGACTCTGGTGGGCGTGACTCCCCCACCACAGCCCATCGAGATCGAGGTTCGACAGGCCGAAGCTCCGCGACTTCTCGAATACACCTGGGGGAACGACGTGGTGCGCTGGGAGCTGGAGGCGACGGAGTCGGGGACCCGCCTCACTCTGCGTCAGAGTGTCGACGAAGCCACCTGGGCGCCCAAGACGGCGGCGGGCTGGCACATAGGTCTCGACGTCGCCGAGCGCGCCCTGGCAGGACACCCCATCGGCCGGATCGTTGCAGCAGAGGCCAGGCGCTTCGGATGGGAACGTCTCAATGACGACTACGCCCGGCTCTTTGGTGTCGAGAACACCGGCTGGCCGGAGGACCTGGTGGGGTCGTAGGTTTCCGAGGGCGCGGGGTCATGAGGTCATGAATCGACCGCCAGGCGGCCCTTCCTCGGAACGAGAATGCTTTACTTAGCTACGCCTGTAGTCCAACATGGTGCCAAGGAGTTTTCAATGGCGCAAGTCAATGTCCACGAGGCGAAGACGCAGCTCTCGAAGCTGCTGGCACGCGTCGCGGCGGGCGAGGAGATCGTGATCGCTCGAGACGGGACGCCGGTGGCGCGTCTCGTGCCGATCGAAAAGAAGCGCGCGAAGCGCGTCCTGGGAATGGACGCCGGAAAGGACTTCTGGATCGCCGACGACTTTGACGATCCGCTCCCACCGGAGATTCAGAAGTATTTCGAATGAGCAGGATCCTGCTCGACACACGAATCTGGCTCTGGTGGTTCCTGGAGCCAAAGCGGCTGTCTTCTCGGGCGGTCAGTTTGATGGAGGATACGGACACAACGCTGTACTTGTCCGCAGCCAGCTCCTGGGAGATCGCCATCAAGTACGCGCTGAAGAAGCTGAAGCTGCCTGAACCGCCAGGCCGGTACATCCCGACTCGTCTCGAGCGGGGCGCAGTCACAGCCCTCCCTGTCGAGCATGCTCACGCGCTCCGGGTGGCCGAGCTCCCTCAACACCACGGGGATCCGTTCGATCGTCTCCTGATCGCCCAGGCCCAACTCGAGGGCGCGACGGTGGCCACCGCGGATCCGCGCTTCTTGCTTTACGAGGTGGACGTGCTCTGGGCGGGGGCAGGAGAGGCCCCCTCAGAGGTCCACGAGGGCCGACGGCCGTGGGGGTGGGGCCGCCGCGGCCGTGCAGCGCGCGGCAGGGGCGCCTTGAGGCCACGCGCGAAGGTGCGAGCCCGGTCGATTCGGCCGAAGGCCTCCTCGGGCGCGTCTCCCGGGCGAAAGGCGAAGTGAGATCTCACCTTCTTGGACCTAAAAGGCTTTCAGGCTTGCACCTTCCGTCGCTTTAGTTAGAATGGAGTGCCGGTTTCAACGTCGCGAGAGGAGCGAGGATGGCCAAGCGAGTCCTGGTCGTTGACGACCACGTCCCCACACGGGCCCTGATCCGGACGATCCTCGAAGCCGAGAAGACCTCCAAGTTCGAGGTTTTCGAGGCGGGAACGGGGACGGACTGCCTGAAGGCAGCGGACAGCCAGGGGCCGTTCGATCTGATTCTGCTCGACGTGAACCTCCCGGACATGGACGGCTACTCGGTCTGCCGGGCGCTCAGGCACGTGGACAAGAAGGTCCCGATCGTGTTCGTTACGGCCAAGGGCGACCTGAAGGACTACACCTCCGGCCGGGACGCCGGTGGGGATTCGTATCTCGTGAAGCCCATCGCCCGCGCCGCCCTCCGCTCGATCGTCAACCTCTTCACCAGCATCGAACGCTCGGACGGCGCTTAAGGGTCCTAGGCCAATGAGCGGGGCCTCGGGGCCATCTAGCCGCGTCGCTATCGTTCACGAGGACTCCGAGCGCTCCGAAGCCCTCGCCCATATCCTCAGGACTGCCGGACACCGTGTGACGATCATCGTGCCGGGACGGCGGATCGTCCAGCAGATCATCGACGACTCCCCCGACCTGATCCTCGCGTCTCTGACCCTCATCGACCCGCCCATGCGTTCGATCGTCAAGGGCGTGCGGCAGGCCCTTGGAGCCGACCCACAGATCCTGGCCCTCTACAACTTCGATCCGAAGGACGCGCCTTCCGATGTGGACGAGGTCGTGCGCGGGGAACCCCTCGACGCGGGCGAGCTCGTGATGCGTGTGGGTCGGCTTCTGGTCGCCCGGGCCGAGCGCCGCGCGCTCCAGAGGAAAAGCAACGAGCTCCTCGGACTGTACCGAATGTCCTGGGAGTTCTCGCTGGCCGGAGGCGCAGAGGCGCTCTACGGACACATCGCGCGCCACTGCGCCGAGATGCTGAAGGCCGAGCGCGGCCTGGTGCTTCTCTACGACGCCGATCGCCGCCAGCTCGTCGGGCAGGCCCCCGGCTTCGGGATGACGCCCGAGCAGGTCCGGCTCGTCCGCTACTCGGTGGATGGTGAGCCTCGCTCGCGTTGGAACTTTCGGAAGAACGGGCCGCTGCTCTCGACAAAGGCCTCGACGGACACGCGCCTCGTTCCCCAGCTCGTCGAGGAGCTGGCGCTGCAGTCCTTGCTGGTCGTGCCGATCACGCGGGGCCCGAAGATCCTCGGTCTGCTCGCGGTGGCCGATCGGGTCGGGGGCGGGTTGTTCGGCGACGAGGACCTCAACCTGCTGTTGGCCCTCGCCGGCCAGGCCACGATCGCCGTGGAGAACCTGAGGCTGCACGACGAGATCAAGACGGCAAACGAGCTGCTGCAGGAGTACGACCGCTTGAAGAGCGAGTTCGTGGGCATCGTGGCGCACGACTTCCGGAAGCCCCTGATGGCGATCCGCGGTTTTGCGGAGCTGGTTCTCGAAGAGGACGATCTCGCGATCGAGTCCCGTCACGAGTTCATGAAGACGGTCATCAGCGAGACGGATCACCTTGCGCTCCTGGCCAACGACACACTGCTCATCACGCAGATCGAGACGGGCCAGCTCAGCTTCAACTTTCGCGAGGTCGAGATGGGCCCTTTCATCCTGGACGCGATTCCGCTGGGACTGGCCGACCACTCGGTCCTGATGGATGTGCCCGCGAAATTCCCGAAGATCTGGGCCGACCCCGATCGTCTGCGCCAAGTCGTGGCGAACCTCGTAGGGAACGCGGCCAGGTACTCGCCCGACGGCGGCTCGATCACCGTTCGGTGTCGCGAGCGCGGCCCTCAGCACGTGGTCATCGAGGTGGTCGACCACGGTCTGGGGATCCCGCCGGAGCAGATCAGCAAGCTTTTCCAGAAATTCGCCCGGGTTCGAAGCGACGAGCACCACAAGATCTCGGGAACGGGCCTCGGGCTCTACATCTGCCGGCTGATCGTGGAAGGCCACGGCGGACAGATCTGGGTGGAGTCGGATTTCGGCAAGGGCAGCACGTTCGCCGTGGCGCTGCCCCACGACGCCCGAACCGCGCGACCGGGGGCCTCGGATGGGAAGGCCGCTTCGGGAACCCCGGCGAAGACTCAGAAGGAGTCGCCTTTCCCGCCGCCCGTTCCTCCGACCGAGCCCGCCACACGGCCGGCGGCGACGCCCTCAACTCCGGATCCCGAGAACAAGAAGGTGCCGGGCAGCTCCTGAGCGGCACTCAGCGTCGGCGCTTCAGCACACGCTCCACCTCGGCCAGGCGGGGCTCGATCTCCACCGGCGGATTCCGGTGCCGACCACGGCGGTCGTGGAAGCCCATGACGGCCTCGGGGTCCTTGAGCACGTGCCCTGTGAGGACGGCGACGACCGAGGCCCCCTTCCGGATGACCCCCTTGCGCACCAGCTGCCGCGCTCCCGCCACGGCGGCGGCCGAGGCCGGCTCGCACCCTATGCCGGCGCCGTCCACGATCGCCTTGGCGGCCATGATCTCGGCGTCGCTCACCGTCGTCACCACACCCCGTGTCTCCCGGATCGATCGGACCGCGCGGTCGTGGCTGGCCGGGTCCCCGATGCGGATCGCGGTGGCCACGGTCTCCGCGTGGACGCGGTAGCGCCGCTTGAAGCCCGTCCGATAGCTCTTGTAGAACGGACTCGCCCCCCGGGCCTGGACGGAGGCGAGCCGGGGCACGCGGGAGATGAGGCCCAGCTCCCGGGCCTCGCGGAGAGCCTTGCCGAACGCGGACGTGTTGCCCAGGGCGCCCGCCGGGAGAACGATCCAGTCGGGTGGGTTCCAGCGGCGCTGCTGGAGCATCTCCAGGACGATCGTCTTCTGGCCCTCCAGCCTCCAGGGGTTGATGGAATTGAGCAGCGCCACGCCAAAGGCCTCGGAGGTCTCGCGGACCAGGCGGAGGCACGTGTCGAAGTCACCGTTGACCAGCAGCGTCGTCGCCCCGTACGCCAGGGCCTGGGCCAGCTTGCCAGCCGCGACCTTGCCCGCCGGAACGAAAACGAGCGCGGGCAGACCGGCCTGGGCAGCGTAGGCCGCCATGGAGGCCGAGGTGTTCCCGGTGGAGGCGCACGCCACCGCGGTGGCTCCGGCGCGGACGGCCTGTGTGGTGGCCACCGTCATGCCCCGGTCCTTGAAGGAGCCGGTGGGGTTCTCTCCCTCGTGCTTCAAGGAGAGATCGTCCAGGCCGACCCAGGCGGAGATGGCGTCGCGGCGATAAAGAGGTGTGTTGCCCTCGGGATGGGTGACCACGGCGCCTCGACCCGGGAGGATCAGCTCTCGGAAGCGCCAGACACCGCTTCCTTCCACTCTCGGGTCGCCCGATCGTCGTCGCTCGTCGAAGAGGGCTCGCAGCGCCCGAGGCCCTTGGCTCGGGCGAGGGCGGGCCTCGAGGAGGCCGCCGCACACGCACTGCGGCCGAGGGGACAGCAGCGGCATCTGTGCTCCGCACACGGCGCAAACGACGAGGTACTCGGCCTGGCGCTTCACAGGATCCGGCCCCCCTCTGCGTCGACACCGGCGAGATGCACTCGCGCCGCGCTCCCACCCAGGTCCTCGTAGGCCTGGGCGGCCGCCTTCCCTGCCGCCGCTGCGCTGTCTTCAGGAGCAAGGGCGACCAGCGTGGGCCCCGCGCCGCTCACGGCCACACCCCAGGCTCCGGCCCCGAGTGCGGCCTCGCGAGCCTCGGTGTACCCGGGGTAGAGAGGGATTCGTCCCGGCTCGGCGATGCGGTCGACCATCGATCGACCGATGAGCTCACCGTCGCCTTTCTCCAGACCCACCACCAGCCCTGCGAGAGCCGCGGCCTGGGCCACGGCCTCGGGCCGGGCGATCGCCACCGGGAGGAGAGCCCGTGCCTTCGAGGTCGCCACCTGGTAGCCCGGCATCACGAACACGAGGCGCACGGATTCGTGAACGCCAAGACGCACGTGCTGGAAGGGATCCAGCGCCTGGATGAGGACCGCTCCTCCCAGGAGCGAGGGAGCCACGTTGTCGGCGTGGCGGCCGGCGACCGCGGACTCGGCCACGAGGGCGCACTCGAGGAGCGCCGTGGGGTCCAGTGGCTGCTCGAGGAACGCCGCTGCCGCCACGGCGCCCGCCACCGCGGAGGCGGCGCTGCCCCCGAGCCCCCCGGCCAGGGGGAGGCCCTTCTCGATGTCCAGCTCCAGGCCCAGCTCCGCCGCTTCGGCTCGGCTGAGGACCTCGGAGGCAGCCAGGGCCGCTGTGTTCCGGAGGGGATCGGTGGGGATCTTCGGGTCCGAGACGGAGCGGACCCGCACTCCGGGACTCGAGCTCCTCTCGGCAGCCACCCGGTCACCCATTCCCGTGATCGCGATGCCCAGGCAGTCGAACCCCGATCCGAGGTTGGAGGTGGAGCCCGGAGCGTATGCGGTGGCGCGTTCCATCAGACCGGACACCATAGCGCAAAGCACGCCGGTGCGGAAGCGGCGGCTCAGGGCGGTTCAGGTGTGCGTGCTACGATTCGATTCGATGGCCTCGCCCCGGTTGGCCCTGCCTCCCATCCTCGACCGCTACATCGTCAGGGAGATGATCGCCCCGACGCTGCTGGGGCTCCTCGTCTTCACCTTCGTCCTCCTGATCGACCAGATCCCCCGGCTCCTGGCGATCCTGGTGGCCCGCAGCGCCGACCTGAAGACGATCCTTCAGGTCTTCCTGAACCTGCTCCCGAGCATCTTTGCGGTCACCATCCCCATGGCGTTCCTCCTCGGGGTGCTCCTGGCGTTCGGCCGCCTCGCCAGCGAGAGCGAGATCGTGGCGATCCGCGCGGTCGGGGTGAGCCCGCTGCGGCTCCTGAAGCCGGTCCTGTTTCTGGCATCGGTGGCGGGGGTCATCACCCTCTACATCAACGCGATCGCACTGCCCGCCTCCAACCAGGCCCATCGCGAGCTGGTCTTCTCGCTGGTCGTGAGCAAGGCGCGGACCGTGGTGCGCCCCAGGAACTTCACCGACGACCTCCTGCCCGGCCGCATGATGCTCTACGTCTCGGACATCGCCGCGGACACCCAGGAGTGGAAGGACCTGCTGATCCACGACACCCGCACCCGGGGCGAGCGATCGTTGATCCTGGCCCGGGACGGGCACCTGGTGATCGATCGCGAGGGGCAGCGAGTCCGGCTGGAGCTCGGAGAGGGCAGCCGGCACACCTTCTTCACCGCCGATCCCGCCGAATACCGCCGGACCGCGTTCGCGTCCATGGGCTTCGAGCTTCCCTTCGCCGAGTTCTTCCCGAAGCTGCCGCTCACGAAAGGCGACAGGGAGATGACTCTGCCCGAGCTCGCCGGACGCATCGGGCAGCTGCAATCCGAGGGCAAAGGGCCCAAGGACTGGGGTCGGTTCGCGGTGGAGTGGCACAAGAAGTTCGCCATTCCCTCGGCGTGCATCGTCTTCGGTCTGCTGGGCCTGTCCCTGTCTCTCGGAAGCAAGAAGGAGGCCCGCTCCGCGGCGTTTGCGCTGTCGATCGCTGTCATCTTCGTCTACTACATTCTCATTCGGCTCGGCGAGCAGGCGGGAGACACGGGGGTGATGACCCCCTTCCTGGCCATGTGGGGAGCCAACATCGTCATGGGCTCCATAGCCCTGATCCTGCTCTGGCTCAACCTGCGCGAGGCCGCGTTCGATCCCCTGGATCCCAGGCACTACCTGACCTGGGTGCCGATGGTGAAGCGGCGCCGGGCGGCCGCTGGAACGACCCCCGAGGCCGCGGCTCCAGACCCGAAAGGTCCCGTCGTCGTCGTGCGGATCCCGCGGCTGACTCTCCGTTTTCCGTCCCTGCTCGATCGCTACATCGCCCGGGCCTGGATCGGGCACTTTGGTCTCATCCTCCTCGCCTTCCTGTCGATCTTCGTCCTGGCCGACTTCATGGAGCTCTTCAACGACATCCAGCACAACAACGTCAAGGGCAAGGTCGTCCTGCATTACTACGTCTTCTTTCTGTTCCAGATCGCCTTCCTGGTGGCCCCGGTGGCGGTGCTGGTGAGCACGCTGGTGACCCTCGGGGTCCTCGCCCGGCGCAACGAGATCACCGCGATGAAGGCCGGGGGGATCAGCCTGTACCGCGTTGCCGGACCGGTGATCGGCATGGGGCTCCTCTCGAGCTTGCTGCTCTACGGAATGCAGGAGTTCGTGCTTCCCGAGACGAACAAGGCGGCCACCATGGACCGCAACGTCATCAAGGGACGCCCGCCCCAGTCATCCGATCAGTTCGATCGCCGTTGGATACTCGCCAGCGACGGTCGCTTCTACAACTACGAATACCTCGTCGAGCGGAAAGGCAAGCGGGTTCCCGGCAACCCCACTGCGCCGCGGCCAATCGAGTTCAGCCTCTACGGCTTTTCGATCTACGACATCGATCTGGACAACTGGGAGCTGCGGTCGCGGGTGCACGCAAACCGCGCGGTGTGGAGTCCCGAGGATCGCACCTACGATCTCGAGCAGGGCTGGCGGCGGGCCACGGACGAGCGGGCCAGCTTCCACACCTTCGCCCTCGAGAGGGTCCGAGCCCTCGACGGCGAGCCCGGGGGTGAGATCGAGCTGCCCTCCTACTTCAAGCGGGAGGACCGGCCGTCGGACACGATGGGCTTCTGGGAGCTGAGAGACCACATCGTCTCGCTCGAGACCCGGGGCTTCGACGTGGCCAAGCTCAAGGTGCAGCTGCAACGCAAGCTCGCTTTCCCCATGGTGGGCGTGATCATGACGCTGCTCGGGATCCCGTTCGCTTTCGTCGTCGCGCGGCGGGGAGCGCTCTACGGGATCGGGGTCTCGATCGTGATCGGGATCGTGTACTGGGCCTGCCTGGGGGTCTTCGAGGCCCTGGGGAACAACGCCCTTCTCCCGGCCATGCTCGCGGCCTGGGCGCCGAACCTGATCTTCGGCTCCGCGGGGCTCTACCTGCTCCTCACCCTCGACACGTGATTCACCTGTAGACGCCCAGGGCGTCGATCCAGAGGGTGCCCTCGGTGCCGGGCTTGATGGCCGCGGGGTCCAGGACGAACACCAGCGCGCGGGTCTTGTCGGGATCGAGCTGGCCGTCGGTCTTCTCGTTGATCGTGCGGAAGTCGGCGAACGGCAGCAGCACCTCCCGCCACTCCGTGGTTGTCCGGACCGAGGCCAGCCACCACTCCTCGCCGTCGTCCCGGGAGGCGGGGTTCTCGTCCCGCACTTGCGCCCACATGCGGTAGACGCCGTCGGCACGGACACGGAAGCGGAGGCCGGACCAGTCGGAGAGGTCCCGGGGTTGTCGGTTGACCAGGGCGCACCAGGTGAAGGCCTGCTCCGGCGTGGGGGCGCCCAGGCGGAAGGCCAGGCGGAGAGGCGGCTCACTCTCGAGGACTGAGCCGCCGTCTTCCGCCGGATCCCCAGGGGTCGTGTCCATCCACGATGTGGGATCGAACTCCGCATTGAAGGCGAAAGACCCCGGGAGGCCCGAGAGCGCCCGCACCTCGCCAGGGGGAGGTGGCGGGGGCGCCCAGGCTGCGGCGGCGTCGCGGGCCTCGAACACCGCAGCGTCGAAAACCGGTATGGCGTTCGAGAGGACCCAGGGCACCGACCAGCCCTCGACGCTGGCCTCCACGCGGTACACACCCGGGCCCGGCAGAGGCGTCTCGAGGGTTTCGCCGGCTTCCGCCAGCAGACGCCCGTCGCGGAAGAGGCGAAGGCGGGTCCCCGCCGGAACCCGGCCGCCGGCCCGGGCGCGGAGGCCCTCACGGTAGAGGATCCTCTCCCCCATCGTCCATCGCTCCCCTGCCCCGTCCTCCACGGTGAAGAAGAAGCCGTCCGCGGGGGCCAGGGCCTCGAGGCCGATGTAGAAGCGGCCGGTGCGAAGGGCGCCCAGCACCGCGGCCCGGTCGGTTCTCGGGTCTCCCGTGAGGGGGCGATCGAGGAGCACGTGGCTCTGCAGAAGCGAGAAGAGTGCCTCATACGACGGGAAGCGGACCGCCCACGACCGGGTCAGCGGCAGCCGGCTGTGGGCATCGGCGCCGTAGTGCCCCACCACGTCCCGGACCTCGAGCATCTCATCCCAGCGGGCCAGCCCCTCGTCCGGGCCGTTCAGCCCCTGAAGAAGGGCGTAGCGGGGATTCAGGCCGTACAGCGCCAGCAGCGGCAGCAGGCGGACACCGGCGCGGCGAAACTCGCTGTCGCCGTTGATGAGCTCGACCCCCCACGGACCCGCCAGATCCCAGCCCGTCCAGCGGAGGTCGGCTCGCGAGGACCAGGGGTGGGCCGCGAACGAGAACCCGCCCAGATCCCGGATGTCCTCGAGATCGCCGCGGCCTTCCCGGGGAAAGCGAAACACCGGGTCCTCGTCTATCCCCAGGCCGACCACGTGGCCGAGCGCCGTGGAGATCTCGGCGCCCACGAGGACGAGCAGACCGTCGTGGATCCCCTCGAGGGGCAGGGCGTCCACCACGTTGTGGTCGGTGATGGCCAGGAAATCCAGACCGACCGCCTGAGCGGCGGCGATCACCTCCTCGGGCGTTCCGCCGCCGTCGGAGAGTGTGGTGTGGACGTGGACGACTCCCCTCGCCCGTGCGTAGTCGTCCGAGAGGGGCTGCCCGACCAGCTCGAGAGGCTGCCAGAGGGCGAAGCGAAGGAAGGCCGCCCCCACGAGAGCGAGGGCGGCGAGAAGGACGAGTCGCCCGCGTCGCCTCCGCTTCACCGGCACGGTCTCCTAGAGCTTGAAGAACGCCTTGAGGTCGGCGGCCTTGCCGGTCTGCTCCCAGGTGAACTCGGGCTCGCTGCGGCCGAAGTGGCCGTAGGCGGCGGTCTTCTTGAAGATGGGTCGGCGGAGGTCCAGGTAGTCGATGATTCCCCTGGGTTGCAGCGGGAAGACGGCCCGGATGGCCTTGACCAACTGGCCCTCGTCGACCCGCCCCGTCCCCATGGTGTCGGCCATGATCGAGACCGGATCGGCCACCCCGATCGCATAGGCGATCTGCAGCTCGACCTTCTGCGCGAGGCCGGCGGCCACCACGGTCTTCGCCACGTGGCGGGCCATGTACGAAGCCGAGCGGTCCACCTTCGTCGGATCCTTGCCGGAGAAGGCTCCGCCACCGTGGCTTCCCACGCCGCCGTAGGTGTCGACGATGATCTTGCGGCCGGTGAGCCCGCAGTCGCCCTGAGGGCCCCCGGTCACAAAGCGGCCGGTGGGGTTGATGAAGAACTTCGTCTTCTTGTCCAGCAGCTCGGCCGGGATCACCGCCTCGATGACCTTCTCGCGGATGTCCTCGCGGATGGTCTCCATGGGAACCATGCTGCTGTGCTGGGCCGAGATGATGACGGCCTCCACGCGAACGGGCTTGTCGCCCTCATACTCGACGGTGACCTGGCTCTTGCCGTCGGGCCGCAGGTATTCGAGAACCTCGTCGCGACGCACCTGGGTGAGCCGCCTCGTCAGCTTGTGGGCGAGCATGATCGGGAGGGGCATGAGCTCTTCCGTCTCGCCGCAGGCGTAGCCGAACATGAGGCCCTGGTCGCCGGCTCCCCCCGGGTCGACTCCCTGGGCGATGTCGGGGGACTGCTCGTGGATGGCGCTGATGACCGAGCACGTCTCGTAGTCGAAGCCGTACTTGGCCCGGGTGTAGCCGACACCCTTGATCGTCTCCCGGACGATGCCGGGGAGGTCGGCGTAGGCTTTGGTCGTGACCTCGCCGGCGATGAACGCCAGGCCAGTGGTCACGAGGGTCTCGCAGGCCACCCGGCTCGTCGGGTCCTGGGCGATCAGGGCGTCGAGAACCGCGTCGGAGATCTGATCCGCGATCTTGTCGGGATGCCCCTCGGTGACGGACTCCGAGGTGAAGAGGTGCTTTCCGTTCTTTGCCATGCGGTCTGATTCCTCAGTGGGCCCGCTCCGCGGGGGCGCGGGGGCCGGTCACAAACGGTAAGCTTAACACGGGCTCAGGCCCTCGGGTGGTGCTTGTCGTAGAGCTGGCGGAGTCGCTCGCGGGTGACGTGAGTGTAGATCTGGGTCGTCGAGATGTCCGCGTGGCCGAGCATGGCCTGGAGCGAGCGCAGGTCGGCCCCCCGCTCGAGGAGGTGGCTGGCGAAGGAGTGCCGGAGGACGTGAGGGCTGAGGATCCGCTCCACGCCGGCCGTAACGGCATGGCGCCGGACGATGCCCCACAACCCCATCCGCGAGAGACGTCCGCCCCGGTGGTTCAGGAAGAGCGTCGGCGACGAGGGACCCTTGAGCTCGAGCAGAGGGCTGCGCACCTCGGCCACGTAGCGCTCCACCCAGCGCCGGGCGACGCTCCCCAGGGGCACCAGGCGCTCCTTGTTCCCCTTCCCCACCACCCGGGCAATCCCCAGGTCCATGTCCAGGTTCTCGGCCCGCAGGCCGATCAACTCCGACGCCCGGAGTCCCGTGGCGTACATCACTTCGAGGATCGCCCGATCCCGAAGGCCCAGGGGCTTCTCCACGTCGGGGGCTTCCAGGAGCGTCTCGACCTGCGCCGGAGTCAGGTACCGGGGCAACGCCTGAAACGCCCGGGGCGCCCGCAGGTTCTCCATGGGGTCCGCATCGATGAACCCCTCCCGGACGCCGTAGCGATAGAAGCCCCGCACGGCGTGGATCGCCCGGGCCTGGGAGCGGGGACCGAGCCCCTGATCGCGCAGGAGGCCGATGAACTCCGTCAGGTCCTTCTGGACGAGCTCGAGAGCCGGCCGCTTCTTCGTCTGCGCAAACGCCACCAGCTTGCCGAGGTCCCGGCCGTAGGCCTCGAGGGTGTTCTCGGACAGGCCTCGCTCGACCCGGAGGTGGGCGAGGTAGTCCGTCAGAGACTGATCTCGATCCCGAGTGTCCACGTGCCAAGACTCAAACTGAAGAAGTCGCGATCGTCGGTCCCCTCGATGGAGAGCTTGTGGTACCCCCCCGTGGCGGCCAGGCGATCTGTGAAATGGACCCGGAGGGCCAGCAGCCACTCCCACAGGTGCCCCCGGCTCCCCGCGCTCATCCCGGCAAACTCGCCTTCGAGGCTGAACCATTCCTGAAAGTACACGCGGCCCGCAAGGCCGAGAACGGGGATGGGGAGCTTCTCGGTCTCGGCAACACGGACGCCGGTGTCGGCGTTCACCATGACCGTGTCCACGTCGAAGTACTTCACCCCTGCCAGCACTCCGAGGTAGCCCCCGGAGTTCGCGACGAAGTCCCACTGAAGCGCCGTGGAGATCAAGCTCCCTTTGAAGGCCGTGACGATCCGGTCGCCAAAGCGTCCCACGAGGGTGCCGTAGACGAAGGGCTGCTGTGCCTCCTGGTCGCCCCGATAGTCCAGCGGGGTCCAGCCCCCCACGAGCTTCCACGACGGGCCTAGCCGGAGGGCGCCGCGGATGTTGCTGCCGCTCTGCGACTCCATGCCCAGATCGCTCTGGACGTCGAGGACCGTGCCCTCGAAGTCCCCGAGACCCTTCTGCAGCTCGCCCTGGGGCTGGGGCGACCACCAGAGGTACTCGACCCGCAGGATGTAGCGCTCTTCCGAGGGAAGCTGCTCCTGCGCCAGGACCACCAGCGGAGAGCCGATGAGCAGAAGCAGCGCACCGGCCAGCCTGAACCATGCTCCGGGCATCGTTTTTTCGTCGCGCATACTGGAGTCGTGGCAGCGTAGCATGGAACCCGGAGTGCCCAGCTCTTGCTTGCTGAGGCCCGCCGCCCGGGCAGTGCGGACCCTCTCCGACGCCGCCTTGACCTCGTTACCCAACGTCGCTAGACTATGTGTTTGTTCACGTTACGAGGAGAATGAGAGTGGCACGTCACACGTCGGTCATAAAGCGGAATCGGCAGAGCATCGAGGATCGGGGTCGGAACCGGACGAATTCCTCCCGGCTCAAGTCCCAGTTGAAGAAGCTCCGCACCGCCATCGCCGCCGGCGACCAGGAGACCGCGTCCAAGCTCCTCCCCGAGACGGTGGCCGGGATCGACAAGGCCGCCAAGAAGGGCGTTCTCCACGACAACGCCGCTGGCCGCCACAAGAGCCGCCTCACTCTCAAGGTCAACGCCCTCTCCGCGGCGAAGGCCTAGCCCCCACAAGCCTCCACCACCGCTGCGACAAGCGCCGTCTCGGCGTCGGTCCCCTTCTTGATGGTCCGATCGGCTCGCCCGAGTGCCACGAAGGCCCGCCGGAGGTCCGTGTCGTTCCAACGGCGGGCGGCCTGGACCAGGGAGCGCGCCTTGAACTGCATGTTCGCCGGCAGCAGCTTTCGGCCGATCTCGTCGCCCCGGACACCGGCCTCCACCATCGCCTGGGCCCCCCTCACCTGCCGTAGAGACCGGTGCAGGGTGGCGAGGATGCGCAGCCCCTCCTCGCCCTCCCCCATCATCTCGTCGATCAGCTCCAGGCTCTTCCGACCCTCCCGCGCGGCCATGGCGTCGGCCAGCAGGTAGAGCGGTCGCCCCATGCCTCGGCCGAGGACGGCCGCCACGTCATCGGCGGAGAGCCGGTGGTCGTCGCCGCCGAAGGCCTCCAGCTTGTCCACCTCGCCCATCAGCCGCCGCAGATCTTGACCGACGCGGTCGATCAGCTCCTCGACCCCTTCGGGCGCGACCTGCAGCCCGCGACCGCGCAGTTCCGCCTCCACGTGGGCGCGCAACGCGCGCCCCTTCTTCGGCTGGGCCGAATGCACCTGGGCCTTGGGCAACAGGCGCTTCCACACGACTCGCCGCCGGTCCGGCTTCGGCGCCATCAGCACCAGCGTGACGTCGGGCGAGGGATCGTCCGCGTAGGCACCGATCCGCTCCTCGTCCCCCTTGAGCTGGTCGGCGCGGCGCACGACGATCGCTCGCCGGGCGGCGAAGAGGGACCCGGTCTGGGCCGCCGCCACGAGGCGCTCCCAGGTGGTCTCGTCGCCGTAGAGGACCTGGAGCCCCTCTTGCCTGTCCTCGCCCAGCGCGCCCGCGAGTATGCGGTCGAGAGCCTCCTCGGCGAGAAAGGTGTCCGTGCCGACGATGGCCTGGATCGGTTTGGAGCCGGCGCCTCGCGCCATGGAGTTGCTAGAACGCCTCCAGCATCGCCGCGACCAGGCGACGCGCGAAGGACTCCGCGAGGCGCTCGATGGACTGGTCCTCGCGATCGAAGAAGCCCGCCTCGCTGTCGTCCAGGTCGTACTCGTCCCGGATCGACACCGCGCTGTTCTCCCAGATGGGCTCCCGCTCACCCACCTTGCGATACGCGACGCTGGCCCGGAGGGTGATCGCGTACCGGGTGGCCTCGGTGAGCTCACCGCTGGAGGTGAAGTTGATGGGGACCACGTCGAAGGCGGTGATCGTCCCGTCGACGACGGCGTCGACCCCGGTCGCCTCCTTCACCACCGTGAAGCGGCCGCGCCTGAGGAGCTCGCCCACGACGGCTTCGGTGACCCGCGCGTCGAGGTCGACCACGCCGGTCTCGTCCTCGAAGAGTGGCACCCCGATGCGCTTGATCGAGGGATCGGACGTGATTCCACGACCCTCGAGCGCGTAGCCACAGCCCGACACGAGGATGGCTGCGACGGCGACCAGAGCGACTCCTCGATTCATTTCACCACCGCGCTCACCAAACGTCCCGGGATCACCAGGACCTTGACCACCGTCTTGCCCTGAACTTGATCGGCCACCTCTTCGAGAGCCCTCGCGCGCACGGTCTCCTCGTCGGCGTCCCGTGCCACCTTGATTCTCCCACGGACCTTGCCGTTCACCTGCACCGCCAGCTCGATTTCGTCCTCCCGAGCGGCCTCTTCATCCACGACCGGCCACCTGGCGCGCACCAGGCCCTGGGAGTGGCCCAGCCCGGCCCACATCTCCTCGCAGACGTGTGGCGTGAAGGGGTTGAGGAGCAGGAGGACGGTCTCGAGCGCCTCGCGCAGTGCCGGGCGCCCCTTGCCGGTGGACACCTGCTCCTCGAGCCGGTAGATCTCGTTGACGAGCTCCATGAGCGCCGCGACCGCGGTGTTGAGCTGGATCCGCTCCTCGATGTCCCGGGTGACCCGAGCGATGGTCTGGTGTACCTTGCGCCGCAGGTCGCGGGCCGGCGGCGGCAGGTCGGCCGGAATGGGCTCCGGCGCCTGCCCCGCCAGGGCCTCGGCGTGGCGGTCGATCAGTCTCCAGACCCGCAGCAGGAACCGGTGCGGGCCCTCGATCCCGCTCTCGCTCCACTCCATGGGGAGCTCCGGCGGGGCGGCAAACAGGATGTAGAGCCGGAGGGTGTCCGCCCCGTAGCGGGCAATGACGTCGTCGGGGGCGATGGTGTTCCCCTTGGACTTGGACATGACCTCGCCGTCCTTGTGGACCATCCCCTGGGGAAAGAGGCGCACCACCGGCTCGTCGAGGTCGATGACACCGATGTCCCGCATCATCTTCGTCCAGAAGCGGGAGTAGACGAGGTGCAGGATCGCGTGCTCGATCCCGCCCACGTAGAGGTCGATGGGGAACCAGTACTTGACGGCCTCGGCGTCGACCGCCCCGTCGTCCTTGTGGGGCGAGAGGTAGCGGTAGAAGTACCAGGACGAATCCACGAAGGTGTCCATCGTGTCGGTCTCGCGCCGCGCCTTGCCTCCGCACTTCGGGCACGTCGCGTCGATGAAGGCCGGCACCTTCTCCAGGGGGTTTCCACCCTCCCCGGTGAAAGGCGCGTCGGGGGGAAGGACCACGGGAAGCTCGTCGTCCGGGACCGGAACCACGCCGTCCTTTTCGCAGTAAACGACCGGGATGGGCGTCCCCCAGTAGCGCTGGCGGCTGATCAACCAGTCCTTCAGCCGGTAGGTGGTGGTCGCCTTGCCGAAGCCCTCTTTCTCTGCGTGGGTCGCCATCTCCGGGATGGCCTCCTTCGAGGGGAGGCCGTCGAAGGGCCCGCTGTTGACCAGCCTTCCTTCCCCACCGTACGCCTCCTTCAGGCTCGCCCCGTCGAGTGGAGGGCCCTCGGGCTGGATCACGACCCGCACGTCCAGGTCGTACTTCCGCGCGAACTCGAAGTCCCGCTGATCGTGAGCCGGCACGGACATGATGGCGCCGGTCCCGTAGCCGGTGAGCACGAAGTTGCCGACCCAGATCGGAATCTTCTGGCCGTTGTAGGGGTTCGTGGCGTAGCGGCCGGTGAAGACGCCTTCTTTTTCCACCCGGCCCTCGAGCCGCGCCCGCCGGTCCTGGGCCCGGAGCCGTCCAATCGCGGCTTTCCTCTCCGCCGCATCGGCCGTGCCCTCGAGGGCCGGGTCCACCATGGGGTGCTCCGGGGCGAGGACCATGAAGGTCGCTCCGTAGATGGTGTCCACCCGAGTGGTGAAGACGCGGATCGAATCGAGTCCTTCCACCGGGAAGTCGACCTCGGCCCCGTGGGACTTGCCCACCCAGTTCCTTTGCTGCACGAGCACGCGGTCGGGCCAGTGCTTCAGCCGGGCCATGTCGTCCAGGAGCTGGTCTTGATACGCCGTGATGCGGAGGAACCACTGCTCCATGTCCCGCTGCTCGACAGCGCTCTTGCACCGCCAGCAGATCCCCCCCTCGGCCTGCTCGTTGGCGAGGACGGTCTGGCAGGACGGGCACCAGTTGACCGGCGAGTTGGCCCGGTACGCGATCCCCTTCTCGAGCATCCGCAGGAAGAACCACTGGTTCCA
>CAXMOH010000120.1:0-5779 GCA_964194855.1 uncultured Hyphomicrobium sp. | reverse complement strand
GACCCCAGGCCGCGGTCACCGAGGTCTCGTTGTCCATGCAGTAGAGGACGTTGGGGTGGCGCAGTGTGTACGAGAGCAGCTTGTCCACGAAGCGCTGCTGGTAGGTGAGGACAGGCATGTTGTTGTCGTGGTCGGGTATGGACCAGAAGAAGGGGTTGTCGCAGTAGATCGGGTGAGTCGGCACCTCGATCGGCAGCTTCGTCCGCTCGACGGTGTAGTCCGAGTTGTTCTTCGGGTTGAAGGGGTTCACGTCCCAGTTGTCCCGGTAGAAGTCGAAGGTGGCCCAGATCTCCACCTGCACGACGATGCCGCGCCGGCTCGCTTCGCTCAGGAGCTTCTCGAAGCGTGCCCAGTACTCGTCGTTCCAGCGGCCGAGGTCGTAAGTCCCTTCTTTCTCGTCGAAGAAGAACGGCCACGGGTTGCCCTCGTCCCGGCTCGACATCGTGCAGCGGACGTAGTTCCCCCCGGATGCGGCGAGCAGGTCGAGGTGCTCCTCGATGTGGGGGATCTGGAAGAGATTGTCTTCCTTTGATCCACCCAGAAGGAGCACGGTGCGGCCGTCGTACTGCCAGTACTGCGGGTGGGTGGGGCTCACGCTGATGGCGTCGGATGGCTCCCCGTCGGCCGCCGCCGACACGAGCGCCAATGCGCCAGCGAGAGCGAGGAGTCTGCGCGCGTGTCTCATGATCTCACCGCAGACACCTCAGTCGCCGTCGACCAGGTTGCCGATTCCGCCGACCACGTCGAGGATGGAGCCCTCGCCCTTGCGACTGCCCCCTGTCTGGGGAGCGGCCCGATAGATCCGTCCCGCGAGACGACTGAGCGGCAGCGACTGCAGCCACACGCGGCCGGGACCGGTGAGGGTCGTGAAGAAGAGACCCTCTCCTCCGAAGAAGGCGGTCTTCACCCCGCCCACGAACTGAACGTCGTAATCGACGGTGGGCTGCAGCGCCACGAGGCATCCGGTGTCGACCCGGAGCGTCTCGCCCCGGCCGAGCTCCATCTCCGTGAGCATCCCGCCGGCGTTGACGAAGCAGAGCCCGTCGCCCTTCAGGCGCTGCATGATGAAGCCCTCTCCTCCGAAGAGGCCGACACCGATCTTCTTCTGGAAGGCGATGCTGATCTCGACGCCCTTGGCAGCACAGAGAAAGGAGTCCTTCTGGCAGATGAGCTCGCCGCCCAGCGTGGGCAGGTCCATGGCGAGGATTCGCCCCGGGAAGGGCGCCGCGAAGGCCACCCTGTCCTTGCTCCCGCCCTGAGCGGAGAAGACGGTCATGAACAGGCTCTCTCCGGTCAGGACGCGCTTGCCCGCGCTGAGCAGCGCCCCCATGATGCCGCTCTTCTGCTGGCCGCTTCCGTCCCCGAAGATCGTGTCCATCTTGATGCCCGGGGTCATGTACATGAGCGCGCCCGCTTCGGCGACGACCGCCTCGCCGGGATCGAGCTCGACCTCGACGAACTGCAGGTCCTCGCCCTCGATCTTGTAGTCCACCACGTCGGCGCGTCGTGTGGCCGGCACCGGTGGGGGCGCGATGGACCCGAGATGGGGAGCGAACTTCGGCACGTCCTTGAGTGCGGTCCATGTCTGCATGCCGGCAACGAAGGCCAGGGTTTTCGCGTCGGCGCTGCCGTCCTTGATCCTGCCGACGATGTCCTCCTCTTCGAGCGGTCCGACCTGCTCGCCGCCCACGGCCAGGTACCACTGCGGTGTGGACATGCTCTCTCCTCCTTCAGGATCGCCTCCGAGATAGGGAGATATAGGGAGATACGAGGACACCATACTTATCTCACGTCGCCAGAGTGGAGATAGGTATGGTGTCCCTCTATCTGCTCTATCTCCCCGCTGTTTCGGCTCCAGCGCAGTGGCACGGCGGACAGCCGCTGTCCAGCACGACTCTCCAGCGGCCGTCCGGTTCCCGCTGCCAGGTGGAGGTGAAGGTGCCCACTCGCTGGCCGTCGGGGCCGCGCACGGGCCCGGTGCTGACGGCGAGCGTGCCTGAAGCCACCACCTCGACGCGCTCCGGCGTCCAGGAGAAGGGGGCCTCCGGGCCTTCGAAGAACGGCTTCCACCCCTCGATCACCGCGTCGCGTCCCCGGAGCACGGTGGCACCCAGGAAGACGGCCTCCTCGGAAACGAAGATCGCGAAGGCGGTGATGTCCCGGTCGGCCATCGATTTCGCGAAGGCGGTTTCGTGGATCCGCACCTGCTCCGCCAGCGCTTCGAGGGGCTCTGCCCGCTCGCCGGAAGCACTGGAGCCTGCGACCAGCACGAGGATTGTTCCCAGCACCGCTCCACGTCGGCCCATCTGCCACCTTCTTTCTCGAGTCAGCTCGTCCACGCGACGCCTCACGCCTTGTGACCGACCGCCAGGAGATGAGGGCTTGCCCCCAGGAGAGCTGGCTCGCTCTCGACCCGCCGAAGCAGGTCGAGGAGGCGCTCCCGGCTCCTGGGATCGCCCCATCGGCCTGCGAATCCCGGGATGAACGCCCCCGGTCCTTCCACAGCGTAGAGCCCCTCGAGGGTGAAACCGGCCTCCCGCATCTCGACCGAGAGCTCGTCCGGATGGTGGAAGAAGGCCGTGGTGAAATAGTGCGGCTTGCCCGTCTCGTTGCGGTGCTGTCCGTCCGTGAGGTCGGCCTCGACGATCCGCGCGAAGGCCTCGTCGTCGAACACCGAGCCACGCAAGCCGTCGAGCAGCGAGGCGTACCGCGAGATGGCGGCCGCGAACAGCCACCCCCCGGGTCGGAGGACGCGGCGCGCCTCGGCGAGGGCGGTCTGGCGCTCGGCCCGCTCCGTCAGGTGGTAGAGCGGACCGAGGAGGAGCACGGCGCTCGCGGAGCCGTCGGCGAAGTCCAGGCTCCTGGCGTCACCGGTCGTCGCGCTGGCGAGACGCCCGGTCTCCCGGCCTCGGGAGGCCTCCTCCGCCTGCCCCACGTGGAGCGCCGAGGGGTCGACCAGGTGAACCTCGTAGCCCTGCTCGGCGAGCCAGAAGGAGTAGGCTCCGGCGGCTCCTCCCACGTCGAGCACGACCCCGGGGGCGGTCGGCAGGTGACGGAGGATCAGCTCCCTGGTCCGAGCGCGCTCGAGGGGGAAGTAGTCCTCGTCGAGCCGACCCTGCTCGAGGCCCAGGTCGTAGTAGCGCAGGACCTCGCTCGACGGTTGCGCGCCCTGCCTGTTCGTGGCGGCCTTGCGGAGGGTGAACGCCCGGAGGGCCAGACCGCACACCGCACACCAGACGACGAGGCTCACCACCAGACCGAGCACGGGCAGGAGCGACGCGAGGCCGATGCCCAGCGCGCCAACCAGGACCGCCGGCCTCCACGCCATCCCGGGTCGCAGACGTCGTCCAAGACCGAGCCCCAGGACGGGAAGGCCCAGCGCGAACGCCGCCAGGAGCACGCCGACGCCCACCGCAGCCGTGACCCCCGCCGTGACGGTGGAACCCATCTCCTCCGCGATCATGCCGACGACGGCGATGCCGGCGATCACGAGGGTCAGGGCGAGCAGGCCCAGGAGCAGCGTACGCGCGGGGCTCCAGCGCCAGACCGCCAGGAGGTGCAGCAGCCGCCGCTCCCCGAGAAGGAGCCCGACACCGAGGGCGATCAGCGGGTGCGCAAGGAGAAAGACCGTGGCGCCGACGAAAAAGACCTGGCGCTGCCCGGCGAAGTGCAGCCACGGGAGCGATGTGGGCTCTTCTGCGAGGAGGCCAGGGGGCGCCTCGACCGGTCCCCCGATCGCCACGACGTCGGCACCGACCGAGCCGCCCGAATCGATGCGCACCCCGCCGCCCACCGCGACGGCGTCGGCTCCGACGTGGCCCTCGACCTCGACGCTGCCCCAGACCGAGACCGCGTCCCGGTTCACCGCGCCTCGGACGACGACCGAGCACAGGAGACACACCGCGTCACGAGCTGTTTCGCTGGGAGAGATCGTGATTGTGCGCAGGACGCTGATGCGGTCTTCGAGCGGCGGGGACTCCTGCGCGACCAGCCGCGGCAGGCCGATTCCGAGCAGCAACACGCCAAGAAGGAGCCGGTACATGGTCACGTCATTTTACGAGCTACCGAGACCCCAACCGTCATCCTGAGGAGCATCAGCGTTGCGCAGGCGACGAGGGATCTCCCGATACCGTCGGTTTCCCGACTCCACACAAGATGAGTATGGTGTCCCAGTAACTCATGCGGATCCTGCACGTGGCCGACCGGTTGACCGACCGGGGCGGGGCCTACACCTGGATGCTCGGTGTGCTGGGCGGCCTCATCGAGGCTGGTCACGACGTCCGTCTCGTCGTCGGCGCCATCGACGGCGGCGTGGCGGCGCCCTGCCCGGTCGATGTGCGACCAGGCCTGGACGCGCGGATCGGCACGGTGGTGGAGCTCGGCCCGCTCGTGAAATCTGTCGGACCCGACATCATCCACGTGCACAACGTCATGAACCCGGCGGTGCTGGAGTGGGCGGCCGGACGCAAGAACGCGCTGCTCACGGTGCAGGACCACCGCGTCTTCTGCCCGACGCGCGGGAAGTGGACGCTGGCGGGGGACGAATGCCGCGATGCCATGACGCGCGACGTCTGTAGTTCCTGCTTCGAGAGCGAACCCTATTTCCGAGAAGTCTTCTCGCTCACGGAGCGACGGCTCGCAGCCGTTGGGGAGATGGGGGTCGTGACCGTCCTCTCCCGCTACATGCGCGAGGAGCTCCACCGGGTCGGCGTCCCGGCGGAGTCTCTTCACATCGTCCCGCCCTTCGTTCACGACCTCGACCACGAAGCGGCCCCGCAAGGTCCCCCATGTGTCCTGTTCGTCGGTCGCCTCGCGGCGACGAAGGGCGTCTTCGAGGCGCTGGAGGCC
Source organism: uncultured Hyphomicrobium sp. (assembly GCA_964194855.1). Lineage (GTDB taxonomy): Bacteria > Acidobacteriota > Vicinamibacteria > Fen-336 > Fen-336 > JAJDNS01. The sequence goes on along the minus strand of CAXMOH010000120.1, from coordinate 931 downwards.
TGGTCCCGGTCCGGCGTCGATCTGCCCATGGTGCTTGCGGGCACGGGCCCTCTCCGCGAGGAGCTCGAAAGCAGGGCCGTCGAGGAGCGGGCCAGGCCGATCGAGGTGACGGGCTGGCTCGACCGGAAGAGGTTGTCCTCGGCTTACCGAAGGGCCCGGGCCCTGGTTCTCCCGTCGCGCTGGCAGGAGCCCTTTGGTCTTGCGGGCATCGAGGCGCTGAGCTTCGGCGTGCCCGTGGTGGCCTGGGAGTCGGGCGGCGTCGGTGAGTGGCACCCCGGACCCGGCCTGGTGAGGTGGGGCGACGTCGAGGCCCTCGGCCGAGCCCTCGCTGACGCCGTGACCCGGCGCGTCACCCCGCCCCCGTCCTACCCCAGGAACGAGGCCCTGGATCGCCTGCTCGTTCTCTACGACCGCCTCGCCCGGTAGGGAAGTCATGCAGAGGAAAACGCCCCGCGCCTCGGCAGGCGGCCGAAGCGCGGGGCGCAGTCGAAAGCGTGCGGACTGCGGTTCTAGTGGCTAACTCGCGTCCATCTTCGAGGGCGAGATCCAGGTCTTCCCGTCTTTCTCCTCGATGGTCCCGGTCACGACGGCCGCCTTCTCGTTCTTGCAGACGTGGCCGAAAGCCTTCGCGGCCTCGGTCTTGGCGATGTAAAGGTGGGTGACCTTTCCGTCGTCTCCCTTGGTCACGAGGACGTCCTGGCACTTCGAGGCGTCCGCCTTCTTGAGCGAGCACTTGGCACACATGACCTTGCCGGTCACGGTTGTCTCGTCCCCGGCGGGGACGCTCGCGGCCAGACCGAGCACGAGGGCGACGGCGAGGCCGAGCTTGGCGATTGTCTTCATTCCGATCCTCCTCCTGAAGCGTCGGCAACGGAGCCTCCGGCCGAGGCGGCGAGTGGCGCTTCCAAATGGGGTGACAGTCCGCCAGTAT
>CAXMOH010000119.1:0-7839 GCA_964194855.1 uncultured Hyphomicrobium sp. | reverse complement strand
GCGACGGCACCATCAGCGGGAAGATCGCCAAGGAGGTCTTCGAGAAGATGTGGACCTCGGGAGAGGGGCCCCGCGCCATCGTCGAGCGAGAGGGGCTCGTCCAGCTCTCGGACGAGGCTGCCCTTCAGACCATCGTGAGCGAGATCCTGGCGGCGAGCCCCGAGCAGGTGGCCGCCTACCGGGCCGGCAAGAGAGCGGCGATCGGCTGGTTCGTCGGTCAGGTGATGAAGAAAACTGCAGGGAAGGCGAACCCGAAAATCGTGAATTCCCTTCTGCGAAAGGCGCTTGAAGAGGGGGGCAAGGGTCGCTCAATTCCTTGAACCTCGTGGAGGTTCGGTTCGGGGTAGAGTGGCGAATACCCCTTTTTCAGAAGGAGTGAAACGTGACCAAGAAGAAGTGTCTTGTCTTGCTGAGCGCCCTCGTCGCCCTCGGCCTGACCTCCTCCGCATTCGCCCAGGACGGGCGCGGTGCCGCCGTGGCCAAGGTCGGTGGCGACGCGGTAGAGATCGACTACGGACAGCCTGATCTCAAGGGCCGGAACCTCGGTGAGCTGATGAAGGAGCTGCCTGGCGATCGGATCTGGCGCGCCGGAGAGAACCAGGTGAGCACGCTCACCACCGCGGGCGGCCTGATGATCGGCGGGACGAAGGTCCCAGCAGGAAAGTACTCCGTGTACGTCCACGCAGCCGAATCCGGTAGCTGGTCGCTGATTCTCAACAAGGATCTCGGTGTCCCTCTCGGCAAGATCTGGGACCAGGCCCCGGACAACATGAAGGCCGAGCCCTGGCCCCACCTCGGGGACTACACCGAGGCAATCAAGGACAAGGAAGTTGTCCGGGCCCAGATGACGAAGGCCAGCGCCACCAAGGCAGACGTCTTCACCATGTCCTTCGCCGAGAAGGGCAATGGAGCCGACCTCACCCTCGCCTGGGGCGAGGAGGCATGGAAGGTGGAAGTCCAGCCGGCAGAGTGACCCGCGTTCGACGTCACTCATCGCGGGTCAGCCTGAGGAGCTCGCCATAGAACGAGCGACGAAGGATCTCTCCGTTGAGCTGACGGAGAGACTCTTCGCACTCCCCCGAGACGGCCGCGCTCAGAGTGAATTCCCCACCTCGCTCTCGCAGCCGTTTCGTCTCCAGATCCAGACGCCGTCCGCGTCCGCGATCGTGCGATAGCCGGACCGCACGAAGGCGTCGAGGCGCGGAAAGTCCTCTGTGAGCCCACGAGTGCCGCGGCCTCATCGAGATCCAGGAAAGGGACGGTCAGGAGCGCGACGGCGGCGAACAGGGCGAGTCGCGAGGCCGCTCGCCGGACGGCTTCGCCCCGACCGCTCACTCGGCTGAGCCCCTCGGGGGCTCGTACCCGAGCGCTCTTTGTCGCCGCGCCCACCAGGCGTCGAGACGCGGCGCCACCCACGCTGCAAGGAGGGCGAGCAGCCAACCGGCTATCAGGTCCACCACGTAGTGGTGGCGGAGATAGACCGTGGACACCCACAGGCCCAGCACGAACGGCAGCAGTATCCAGAACCAGACCCGCAGGTGGCGCCAGGAGTAGATGAGGACCACGAGGGAGACGGCGGTGTGAAGCGATGGAAAAGCAGCTCGGCTGTCGACGGGCAGAAGGGCGAACGCCTGGGCCGAGAGATTCGAGAAGCCCATCGGGTAGCCACGCAGGTTCTTCGTGAAGTCGTAGATCAGGACGAGGCGCGGCGGAGCCGCGGGAAAGAGGACGTACAACGCGTAGCCCAGATAGAAGCAGATGATGACGCCCAGGGTGGCAGCGCGAAACGCCGCCGGCCGGCCCTTGAGGAGGAGAAGAAAGCTGGCAGACGGCGCGATCCAGAAGAAGTTCAGATAGAAGAACTGCATCACCTCGGTGCGGCCCGGTGTGATGAACTGCTCCGCCCAGACACACGGCTGCACGCCGAAAATCACGTCGTCGAAGGCGATCAACCAGTAGTGGACGTCGTGAGGATTCACGAAGCCGATGGTGTCGTGGAGGTTCGTGTAGATGAGCACGCAGGCAAGAAAGGGCACCGTCTCGCGCAGGCCGCGGACGATCCCCAAGGCCGGCCATCGTCGGGCCGCCAGGGCCAGTGCCGTCAGGAGGACGAGCGCTACCCCGAGGCGGACGACCCCGCCGGGGTAGCGTGCACCGAGAACGCCCTCCGCCCGGGCGTAGTCGTAGGCGACGATCGTGAGCCAGGTCGTCGGCAGGAGGAAGGCGAGGGCGATCGCCTCCTCGACGCGCAGGCGAAACAGAACTCGCGTCAGCACGGGGTCGGGCGACTCACGGGACGAGGGTCTCCTTGTGCTCACCGAAGACCTCGCGAAGTCGCCCGGCGATCTCCCCCACGGTGGCCGAGGCCACAACGGCCTCGATGATGGCAGGCACCAGGTTGTGGTCGGAGCGGGCGGCACCCTCGAGCGCGTCCAGGGCCTGGGCCCACCGGGCAGGATCCCGACGTGCTCGAAGCGAGCGCACTCGCTCGATCTGCGCCTGCTCCAGCTCGGGGTCGATGCGGAGAATGTCTCCAGGCGGGGTTTCGCCATCCTCCTGGAAGCGGTTGACCCCGACGACCACACGATCCCCCTGCTCGACCTGTCGTTGGAATCGGTAGGCGGACTCGTGGATCTCCCGTTGGGTTTCGCCTCGTTCGATGGCCCGCAGAGCGCCACCCCGCGCCTCGATGCGGTCGAGAATCCGGACCGCCTCCCGCTCCAGGGCGTCGGTCGCCGCCTCGACTGCGTAGCTGCCCCCGAGCGGGTCGACGGTGTCCGTCACCCCGGACTCGAAGGCAATGATCTGCTGGGTGCGCAGAGCAAGGCGGGCTGAGTCCTCGGTGGGAAGCGCGAGCGCCTCGTCGCGGGCGTTGGTGTGCAGGCTCTGGCTGCCGCCCAGAACCGCGGCGAGCGCCTGCAGTGCGACGCGGACGACGTTGTTGTCCGGCTGCTGGGCGGTGAGAGTGACCCCTCCGGTCTGCACGTGGAAACGGCACTGCAGCGCCCGCGGGTCGGTGACGTCGAAGGTCTCCCGCATGAGGCGTGCCCACAACCGACGAACGCATCGGAACTTTGCCACCTCTTCGACAAAATCGGAGTGGCAGGCAAAGAAGAATGAGACTCGCCTGCCGAGCTGTTCGGGGTCCAGGCCGACGGCCTGGGCGGCCCGAACGTACTCGAGGCCGTTTGCCAGGGTGAACGCGATCTCCTGAGGTGCGGTCGCACCCGCCTCGCGGATGTGATAGCCGGAGATGGAAATCGTGTTCCACCGGGGCAGGTGCTCGGCGCAGTAGGCGAAGACGTCCGTGACGAGCCGCAGTGACGGCCCGGGCGGGAAGATCCAGGTGCCTCGCGCGATGTACTCCTTCAGGATGTCGTTCTGTATCGTCCCACCGAGCGAATCCTCCGCGATCCCACGACGCCGGGCGACGGCGATGTAGAGGGCCAGGAGAATGGCAGCGCTGGCGTTGATCGTCATCGACGTCGAGACGCGGTCGAGTGGGATCCCGTCGAACAGCAGCTCCATGTCCTCGAGGCTATCGATGGCCACGCCCACCCGGCCCACCTCGCCGAGGGCGTGGGGATCGTCGGAGTCGTAGCCGATCTGGGTGGGCAGATCGAAGGCCACCGAGAGGCCCGTGGTTCCCTGATCGAGGAGGTAGCGAAAACGGCGATTCGACTCCGCGGCGGTACCGAACCCGGCGTACTGGCGCATCGTCCACAGCCGCTCACGGTAGCCCCCCGGGTACAAGCCTCGGGTGAAGGGGAACTCGCCAGGCTCTCCCGGTTGAGCGGCCACGTCGGCGGGCCCGTAGAGTCGCTCGCGCGGCAGGTCCGAGTCTGTGCGGCGGGGCGACGGCCGAGGGAGGTCGCCCGGGGGCGTGCGCTTTCTACTCATTGCCAGCTCGCCCCGTTTGGCCGTTGTGAGGCGTTCGCTTGACACGCTTCACCACGCCTTCGCATAATCGCTCCACGAGGGGTTGCTCGGATGGGAAAAGCCGACAATGAAGACATCTCCAGGCTCTCACAGGAGGTCAGCGCGACGCTCCAGCGGGTCCTCTCCGAGTCGCCGCAGATCAGCCACTGCCTGAACCGCATCCGCTCCGAAGGCTACAGGGTCTCTCTCGTGCTCGAAGCGACCCTCGGCTTCTCCCGCACCGAGAAACCGATGGAACGCGATGCCGGCGCCGGCTTCGACGTGAGGGTCGAAAAGGCGGAGCCGGCCCCGCTCAAGATGACCCCCCTCGACAAGAAATTCCTTCGCTCTCTCAAGATCACCGTCGACCACGACGAAGAGTGAGGCCGCCGTGAGCTTCGCTCGGTTCGCCCTTCGGGCTCATCTCGGGTTGAACGCCGCCTTTCCGGCGTAGCGGGCCATCGGGCCCAGCTCCTCTTCGATCCGCAGCAGCTGATTGTATTTCGCGATGCGATCGCTCCTGGACGCGGAGCCGGTCTTGATCTGCCCCGCCCCGGTGGCAACGGCGAGGTCGGCGATGGTCGTGTCCTCGGTCTCGCCGCTGCGGTGGCTCACCATGCAGGTGTAGCCGGCGCGAGCCGCCAGGGCCATGCAATCGAGCGTCTCCGTCAGGCTTCCAATCTGGTTCACCTTGATCAGGATCGAGTTCCCGATTCCCTTCTCGATTCCCTCGGCCAGAATGGCGGGATTGGTGACGAAGATGTCGTCCCCGACGAGCTGGATCTTCGAGCCCAGCGCCTTCGTCAGATCGGCCCAGCCTTTCCAGTCCTTCTCCCCGAGCCCGTCCTCGATGGAGATGATGGGGTAGGTCTTCACCCATTTCTCGTACATCGCGATCATCTGATCCGAGGTCTTCGACCCTTCTCCGGACTTCCTGAAGACGTACTTGCGGCCCTCGTGGAATTCGCTGGCCGCGGGGTCGAGGGCGATGCCGATCTGGGCCCGGGGCTTGTAGCCGGCGGCCTTGATCGCATCCATGATCGTGCTGAGCGCTTCCTCGCTCGACTTCAGGTCGGGGGCGAAGCCGCCCTCGTCGCCGACCGCGGTGGAATACCCCTTCTTCTTCAGGACCGCCTTGAGATGGTGAAAGATCTCGGCGCCCGCCCGGATCGCGTCGGCGAAATTCGTGAAGCCGTAGGGAACGATCATGAACTCCTGCGGGTCCAGCTTGTTGTCGGCGTGGGCCCCGCCGTTGATCACGTTCATGCAGGGAACGGGGAGGGTGCGGGCGTTTGCTCCGCCGATGTAGCGATATAGCGGCAGGCCGGTGGCCTCCGCCGCGGCCTTGGCCACCGCGAGGGACACCGCCAGGATCGCGTTGGCCCCGACCTTTCGCTTGTTCGGAGTTCCGTCGAGATCGATCATCAGCTGGTCGACGAGCGCCTGGTCGAGAGCGTCTTCACCCATGACCTCGGCCGACAGGAGATCGTTCACCGCCGCCACGGCCTTGCGGACGCCCTTGCCCAGGTAGCGCTTCTTCACTCCGTCCCGGAGCTCGACGGCCTCTCGCTCACCCGTGGATGCGCCGGAGGGCACGGCGGCCCGGCCCAGGGCCCCGCCCTCGAGAACGACCTCGGCTTCGACGGTGGGATTGCCCCGGCTGTCCAGGATCTCCCTGGCGAAAACGGAATCAATGGTGGTCATTCCAACTCCTTGAACTGAGCGTCCGACGGAAAAATCCTGATGTCAGCCCCGCGATCTGAGGATCACCCGGGCCGGCGCCCCGTCGCCGTCTGCAACCCGAAGGGGCAGGCACGCCATGTCGTACTCGCCAGGCTCCACCTCGGACAGGTCGAGCCCTTCGACGATGATGACCCCCGCCTCGAGCAGGGCGTGGTGGGCCGGGTAGTCCGGCGCCCCGTAGCGATCCACGGAGAGGTAGTCGAAGCCGACGAGCTTGAGCCCGGCCTGGGCGAGGTAGGCCGCGGCATCGCCGGAGAGATAAAGGTGATCCTCTTGAAACCCGGGCTTGAGCATCTGGCCGGACATGCGTGTCTTCAGGAGGATGCGCAGGTCGTCACGAAGATCCCGGGGCTCCAGGTCGGCGCGGTCGATCCGCTCCCTCGCCGGGATCTCCACGACCCGGGCCTTGCCGAGGAGGATCTCCAGGGGAAGCGAGTCGATGGTCGCCCCCCCGGGGAGGAAATGGGCGGGTGCATCCACATGGGTGCCGGTGTGAGTCGCCAGGCTCATGCGGGAGAGGCTGAACGGGGCGGAGCCGAGCCGCTGAATGGCTTCAATCTCGAACGGCGGGTCCCCCGGGTACGCCGGCAGCCCGGGCGCGAGGGGCACTGTGACATCATAGACGGTCGGCATTGGCCTTTCCCTGAAGCGTGTCCTTATAGCACAAGGGCGCAGCGGCCGCACGACGAGCGGCCCGGCCGAGGAAGGCCAAAAGGCCCCGGGAACGGCTCATATTGACAGGCACTCCCCCCCCTGTTACGGTGCGAAATGGCTAGGGGATCAGCCTCTCCGGAGGACGGACAATGAGCTTTCGCCGCTGCGCCGTAGCCGTCGTGGTCTTTGCCTGCCTGGCAGGCCCCGCGGTACGTGCAGAGGACGGCGGCGGGCTCGTGGGCTGGGTCGAGAGCACTCGTGGGGCCCCGGTCGCAGGGGCGGTCATCTCCGTTTTCGGCGCCGGGATCCGCGGCGGGAGCCTCATGACCCTCTCGGATAGCGAGGGGCAGTTCATTCTTCCCTCGCTCCCGGCGGGATCCTATACGCTCCGGGCCCTCGGCACGGGTCACCTGCCCTCGGCCGCGGAGCGCGTCACGGTGCTCCCCAACCGCGACTCGCTCTTCACCTTGAGCCTCACGCCAGTGGGCGAGGCCTCCGGCGAAGGGCTCTCCGAGGCCGACGAGCCCGAGGCGAAGGACGTCGACCTCTCGGAATGGCAGTGGCTGATGCGGCACAAGCGGCGCTCCGTGCTGGAGACCGCCGCGCACGACGGGCCTGTGCCGGAAGAGGCCACCATCGTCACCACGATGCTCACCCCCTCTGCCCCGGAGCACGTCTCGCTCGACCCGCTGGGCGGCCGGGTGGAGCTCATGACGCTGTCGAATCGGGTGGACGCCACGACCATCGAACCCGGTGGACTACCGACGGGGATGGGCACGCTGCAGCTACAGGGTCGCCTCGCCAACGGGGTCCACTGGAGCGTGGGCGGGCTCCTGGCCGAGAGCGAGGGTCGGAGCTGGAGGACGGCAGCCGAGTTCGTCCTGGAGCCCGGTGGCGGGCACGAAATCCAGACGGGGGCGGGCTACGGAGCGGGCTACACCCGCGCTCTTCTTCCCAACGAGAGCACCCAGGCCGGAGACCGTGCGGTTGGCGCGTTTTTCATCAAGGACAGGTGGCGGGTCGGCAAGCGGCTCACCACCACGTTCGGCACGCGCTACACCTACATCGGCTTTCTGTCGGACGCGCACCATGCCGACGCCATCGTCGAGGTCGAGGTGCGCAGCGCACCGAACACGCTGGTCCACGGCTCGGTCGCCACCCGGACCCTCGCCCCCGGCGGGGACCTGCTGACGCTCTCCTCGGTCTCCGCATCGCCGGCCATCACCTGGGCCCACATGGATCACAGCCTGCGTCCCTCACGAACGCTCCGCATGGACCTAGGGGTCGACCGCTCCTTCCGCTCCGGCGGGCGGGTCGGTGCGTTCGTGTTCAGCGAGAACACGCGCGACCAGCTCTGGACCGCATTCGAAGGCGGCAATCGGCTCCGTGTCCGAAACGCGGGCAACGTCGGCGCGCAGGGAATCGGAATCACCGCGGGCCACCAGTTCGGATCGCTGGTGAAGGGGTCCGTGACGTACACATTCGGGAGAGGCTCGCGAATGAGCCCGGCCGCCTTCCGGGTGA
>CAXMOH010000118.1:0-3781 GCA_964194855.1 uncultured Hyphomicrobium sp. | reverse complement strand
CTCGTGCGGGCCTTCAAGGAACGCCGCCGCACCGTGCTGCTGACGACCCACTACATGGACGAAGCGGAGAGGCTGTGCGACCGCATCGCCGTCATGGACCATGGTCGGATCATCGCCTCGGGCACACCGCGAGAGCTCATCCGGTCTCTCGGGGGCGACCACGTCGTGGAGATCACGGTCGGTGAAGGCGGCCCGTCGCCGACACCCGAGGAGCTTCGCCGGCTCCCCGCCGTTCGCTCCGTCCACACCGAGGCCGGGCATCTCCTGCTCACCGTCACCGAGCCTCATCTCGTGCTGCCGGCGCTTCTCGAGCACCTCGCGTCGAGCGGGGCGGTGCTGGCGAGTCTGGCCACTCGTCACGCGAGCCTGGAGGACGTTTTCGTGTCGCTCACCGGGAGGCATCTGCGCGATGGGTGACGGTGTCCGCCGCCGGGCGTTCGTGGCGCTGTGCGTCGCCCGCTTCCGCGAGTACCAGCGCGAGCCGGAGGTCTTGTTCTGGGGGTTCGCCTTTCCGCTGCTTCTCTCCGTGGCCCTGGCCGCGGCATTTCGGGAGCGGCCTCCCGAGCCCTCGAGGGTCGTCGTCCTCGCCGCGCCGGGTGCTGGCCCGATCCGGGCCGCCCTGGACTCTGCGCCGCTCATCGAGGTGGAGGTGGCCGACGAGGCCCGGGCGGCCCGGGATCTTCGCATGGCCCGAGCCGACCTGGTGATCGTCCCTCCCGCCACCTCGGCCGACGAGGTGGAGTACCGCCTGGACCCCTCCCGGCCAGAGGCCGGGGTCGCCCGTGCCCGTGCCGACGACGCCATTCAGCGGGCCGCCGGACGGGTCGACCCGGTCTCCGGCCACGACGTCGCGGCGAGCGAGCCCGGGGGGCGCTACGTCGACTTCCTCGTGCCCGGCCTCATCGGGATGAATCTCATGAGCGGGGGCATGTGGGGCGTGGGCTTCATGATGGTCGACATGCGCATGAAGAAGCTCCTGCGCCGACTCGTGGCCACACCCATGCGGCCGGCGGACTTCCTCGCGGCGCAGATGACCACCCGCGTCGTCTTCACCATCGTGGAGGTGGGTGTGCTGCTCGGCTTCGGTCACTTCGCCCTGGGTGTGCCCGTCCGCGGATCCCTCGTCTCGGTCTTCGCAGTAGCGATCCTCGGTGCGGCGACCTTCGCCGGCCTGGGCCTGCTCGTGGGCTCCCGCGCGCGTCGCGTCGAGTCCGTCACCGGGCTCATGAACCTGGTCATGATGCCCATGTTCCTCGGCTCCGGCGTGTTCTTCTCGGTCGACCGGTTTCCCGAGAGCGTCCAGCCGTTCTTGCGCGTGCTTCCCCTCACGGCGCTCATCGACGCCCTGCGGGCGGTCACGCTGGAGGGCCTGGGGCTCTTCTCGCAGGCCGGTCCGCTCCTGCTCCTCGCGACGTGGACCGCGGTGAGCTTCGGCGTGGGCCTGCGCCTGTTCCGCTGGAGCTAGCCCGCCAGCCGGCTCACCGACCCTCGGCGGAGGCGGGCTTGCTTCCTGTGTCCGGCTTCCCGGCGGAGCGCACTACGCGGTTTCGGCCTTCCTGTTTGGCGGCGTAGAGCGCCTTATCGGCCAGGTCGACGAGATCCTCGGGCCGCATCCCGCTGCTCGGCACCTTCGAGGCCAGCCCCACGCTGACCGTCAAGACGTCGGCAACGTCGGAGCTGGAGTGCTCGATGTCGAGACTCTCGACCCGAGCCCTCACTCGCTCGCCGAGGATCCGCGCACCCTCTGGGTCGGTGTCGACCAGGAGGCCCACGAACTCCTCGCCGCCGTACCGCGCGGCCAGATCGGCGGGGCGGTTCAGCGTGTCCTCCACGGCCTGCGCGACCCGGACCAGACAATCGTCCCCGGCCTGGTGGCCGTACGTGTCGTTGAAGCGCTTGAAGTGATCGATGTCGCAAAAGAGCAGGGAGAGGCACGCCTTCTCCCGAGCAGCGCGCTTCCACTCCTGGCGCAACACGTCGTCGAAGCGACGGCGGTTGGCAATGCCCGTCAGCGTGTCGAGAGCGGAGAGCCGCTCCAGGAGGCGGTTCTTGTCCTCGAGCTGACGGCGAGTCTGCACGAGCTCCCGGTTCGCGTGCTCCACCTCGTCGGCGTACGCCTGGAGCTTGATGTTGTCCCCGGCGAGGGCCTCCAGGTCGTGGCGTGACCGGTCCGAGAAGATGCGGAGCAGCGCCATCAGCGACGAAGGGTTGTCGGCGATGTGGGCCCAGAAGCTCGACTCGGGGATCTCCAGGATCTCCGTCTCGTCGAGCGCCCGCAACGTGGCCGCGCGCTCCCGCGACTCGATCAGCGCCATCTCCCCGAAGCAGTCTCCGGGGCTGCCCACCGCCACCTGCTTGCCGCGGCGCGAAATCACCAGGTGGCCGGAGAGCACCACGAACATCGCGTGACCCTCCTCGCCCTCGTGACACAGCGCCTCCCCCGGGGCCATCGAGAGCCGCTTGCACGACTCCACCAGGGCCAGCAGGGCCGGTTCCAGAAGGGGCTTGAGAAGGGGCGTTTCGCGGACCAGGGCCAGGACCGCGTCCGGACTCAGCTTTGCCATGGGACGGGCGAGAAGCTCCGCGGGAGCGCATGCTCGGGCGTTGCAGCGCACTGCATCGAGCGATGATAGCCGGTTTTGGCGAACGGACGGACCTGGCAGGTCGAGACAGAACACGGAGAACCGCAGGCCGCTGCGCAGGGCCTCTCTGGCAGCGTCCTCGCCAGCCAGCCGCCTATTGCGAAGGGCGCGGAGAGGTCTTCGTGATCCGGACTCGGAAGACCTCCGGTCCATTCTCGAGCGGGATCCACGCAAAGCGACCCGGCCGCAGCTCCTCGAAGTGCGCGAGCAGGCCCCGGGGCAGGTGGTCATTGATGACGACGACACTCTCCCCGTCCCCAAGCGCATCAAAAGTGCTCAAGACGCGGGCCTTACGGCTGACGCAGTCACCAAGCAAACGAATGTCGACCTCGTGCGGGGCAACAGCGGATGAGCTCATGGGGTCTCCTTCCAGGCCGGGAGCGGTTTGCCCCCTCCTTGCCTCACCAGCATCCCGCGTCGATCCTCTCGCCGCCATGACCCCGGTCATGATGGGGCGTCGAGAGGCCCTTGCCCGCCATCGCGAGCCGCCCGGGAGTTTGCGCTTCCCCTCGCCCTGTGTTCCTCTCAAGGTCCGAATGGAAGCGATTCGGGTCTGGTGACCTGCGCGGCCTTCAAAGCCGTCCGGCTCCGGGTTAATCCCCGGAGCGGTGGGTTCGATTCCCACCCGCTTCCGCCAATCTTCTCTCGCAAGTCGTTGACGCACCATCAACTCCGCATCCGGCCTTTTGTCTTTCGGCGCCTCTGGTCCGCCTTCGGTCCGCCTTCTCCTCCGATGGCCGCGATTCTTCGCTCTGTGGGCAGCGTCTCCACGTAGGCCGCGACCTTCTCCACCGCGTCGCGCAGATCGTCCTCGCTCGTGATGTTGTACCGGCTGAATGTCGAGTCTGTGCGATGCCCGCTGATCTTCATCGCCACTGTCTGGTCCACTCCAGCACGAATCAAGTTTCGGACGGCGGTCCTTCGCGTGTCGTGGAACGTGAGACCGCCCTGGCGCCCAGGGACGAGGCCGACCGCCTTGCACGCTTGCGCCCACGCTTTGCGGAAGTCTTTCACCGGTTGCCCGGGCCTGCCCTTGGCGGTGCGGTGGAACAACAGCGGCATGTCGAGACGGCGAGCTTTGAGGCGACGCTCGATGATTGTGCGGAGGGGACCAGTGAGGACGAGCACACTGTGCTCGT
>CAXMOH010000117.1:0-5309 GCA_964194855.1 uncultured Hyphomicrobium sp. | reverse complement strand
CGTCGAGGCGATTCCAGTCGCCCACGGGGCTCTCGACGTCCTGCAGGCCGCGGAAGCCGAGATCGTCGTTCCAGTCCGGGTCGCGGCCCCACCAGTTGATGCGGTCCCCTTCGAAATCCCGGGACTCACCCTGCGGGTCGTAGACCGCCTCGCCGTCCCGGTCCGTGGTGACGGGGGCGGTGAGCCGCGGCACCAACTGCACACCCGCTTCGTCGTGGCCCTCGACCAGGATGAAGTCCCCGACCCCTCCTTCGATGATCTGCGCCTCGACCGAGCGCATCCAGGGACCGCTTGCGCCTTCGGCGGTGTTCCCGTCCGGGCCCTGACAGTGGATGAGAATCCCACTGTCGCGTGTCTTGTCGCGACGCTTGCCCCACGTCGTGAGCGCCCAGCGGAATTCGGTGACCAGGTGGTAGTCCCGGAAGGTCTCCCGGGTGACGATCCCGCCCCAACGCTGTCCACTGATCCGGATCGCCGGGGCCCCATCGACCTGGTCGACCACCGTGAAGACCTGGTCGACCACCGTGAAGACCTGGCCCGGCTCCAATCGGTGGGTGTCGACCACCCAGGTGTAGAACGAGCTCAGGTCCTGCCCGTTGAAGAGGACGATGGTCTCCTCCGGAGCGATGGCCTGCGAGACGGCCGGGCGGGCAGGGGAGACGAACAACAGCAGCAGGAGCGGCAGGATCCTCTTCATTCGATTCTCTCCAATGACTCTTGGGCCAATGTCGTCAGGGGCAATCGGCGTTCCCTTCCGCGGCGGACACGAGCTTCACGGCCGAGACGCTGATGCCGAGGGTGCCGGCCGTCTCCACAAAGAGCGGGGTGTCGATCTTGCTCATGTCCGCGCCGACGGCCGCGAAGCAGCTGAGACGGAACCTGAGGCTCGTCCACTCTCCGACCGGCAGCCCCGCAAGAGGCGCGCCGACGTCGAGGCGGCCGGAGCAGCCCTCGCCACACCCCATCGCGAGCGTCACGGGCGCCGAGGCGGCCTCGTCGACGCGGAGATCGAGGCCCAGGGCCATCTCCCCGTTCGATTCCCGGCGCAGATCGATGGGCTCTTCGGCCCGGATGAGTGCCCGCGCCACGGCCTGGCCGGACCAGATGAGTGTCCGAGCGTCCTCCTGCGCCTCGCGATCGATTGCGCGCACGACCAGGTTCTCGCTGTTGCTGGTCGTCGCGTCGCCGCTGTCCACCGCCACCCGGCCGTTCTCGTCCTCGACGTAGAGAATCCAGGGGGTCACCGGGCCACTGGCGTAGTAGACGTGGGCGCCTTGCGCTGCCTCGACGTCGCTCTCTTCCGAGAGAGCCGCCAGGGATCCGTCGTCGGCGTAGGTCAGGCCGAAGCCGTACGGGAACAGGGGAGCGTAGTCTGCATCCCCGCGATTGAGCCTGGCCTGGGAGGCCTTCCTGGGCCAGGAGAACGAGAGCCTGCCCTTGAAGTCGTGAGCCACGTCGCCGCCCGCGTCTCGGAAGAGCACGTCGGCGATGCCCTGCCCTTCACTCCCCGGCAGCCAGGCTGCCACGAAGGCGTCGGAGGCATTGAGCTCGGCGTTCACCCACAGTGGTCGCCCTGAGAGGAACACCGAGACCACCGGTATCCCGGCCTCCTTGAGACGCCTCAGGAGCCTCAGATCACGCTGGTTGCCTGGCTGGTACGCCACAGAGGCACGGTCGCCTTGAAACTCGGCATAGGGATCCTCTCCATACACGACGATGGCCGCGTCCGGTTTCTGGCTGTAGCTTCCGTCCGCGCTGAGAACGGCGGTGCCCCCGGTGCCCTCGACCGCCTGGCGAATCCCGTCCCAGAGGGAAGAGGCGCCGGGGAAGTCGTCGTTTTCGTTACCCGTGCCCTGCCAGGTGATCGTCCAACCGCCGGTCTGCTTGCCGATGTTGTCGGCACCATCTCCGGCCACGAGCACGCGCTGGTCGCCCCGGAGCGGGAGCACGCCGCCTTCGTTCTTCAACAGGACCAGCGACTCACGAACGGCCTCGCGAGCCACGGCTCGGTGCTCTGCCGCGCCGATGATCTCCGTCTTGCCGGCGAGGGGCCGCGTCGAGGGCCTGTCCATCTCGAACAGGCCGGCGCGCATCTTCACGCGGAGAATGCGACGAACCGCGTCGTCGAGGCGCGCCGGGGGAATCTCGCCCGAGCCCACCTGCTCCAGGGTGTTCTGGTAGAGAGCCTTCCAGTCCTCGGGCACCATGATCATGTCGACGCCAGCATTGAAGGCCTGGGCGCAGCTCTCGTTGCTACAACCCGGAACCTGACCGTGACCGTTCCAGTCCCCGACGACGAACCCGTCGAAGCCCATTCGACCCTTCAGCACATCGGTCAGCAGCTCCTCATTCCCATGCATCTTCACGCCGTGCCAGCTGCTGAAGGAGGCCATCACCGTCTGCACGCCCGCGCTCAGGGCGCTCGGGTAGCCGGCCCCGTGGATGTCGCGGAGGTCCTGTTCGCTCGCGAGGCTGTCGCCCTGGTCACGGCCGCCCTCCGTGCCCCCATCGGCGAGAAAGTGCTTCGCCGTGGCGATCACCCGCCCCTCGCCGAAGAGCTCGTCCGTTCCTGCCACACCTTGATAGCCCTCCACGACGGCGCGAGCGTAGTCGCGGACGATCTCCGGATCCTCGGAGTAGCTCTCGTACGTCCGGCCCCACCGGTCGTCGCGGGCGACCGCCACCGTCGGACCGAACGTCCAATCGAGCCCCGTCGCTGCGACCTCGCGGGCCGTGGCCTCGCCGATGCGCTTGATGAGGTCGGGGTTTCGCGTGGCTCCGAGGCCGATGTTGTGCGGGAAGATCGTGGCACCGATCACATTGTTGTGGCCGTGCACGGCGTCGCTGCCCCAGATGATCGGTATGGCCTGGCCCCCGTCGGAGGTGTCCATCGACGCCTCCCAGTAGGAGTCGGCCAGAGCGATCCAGTCTGCCGGGCTCGCCTGCTTGTCTCCGCCCGGATGCGACCCACCGCCGTTCAAGACGCTTCCGAGGTGGTACTCACGGGCGTCCGCGGGAGTGACGTTGCCAATCTCGCCCTGGATGACCTGTCCGACCTTCTCTTCGACGGTCATCCGAGCCATCAGAGCCGTGACCGCCTCTTCGATCGTCGGGTCGAGGGGAATCGGGCTCGCGATCTGCGGCCACTGGTCTGGGTGCACCGTCGGCACCTCGGCCGTGTCGACGCCCTCGTCCGACAGGCTGCACCCGAGGACCATCGCGAAGCTTGCAACGACGTAGGCGACCCGGCTCAGGACCATGTGTCAGCCTCCAGAGATTCATCCGAAAGCTCGCTCACGACGGCCATTCTCCCGGCAGGGCCTGGGCTGGGCACCTCATGAACTCGGTGTGCGGACCGCGGCTCAAGCCTTCTTCCGCGGGGCGGGACCGAAGGAGCGCTCGAAGAGATCGGCGATCGCCTTGCGTCCCTCGTCCGTCAGCTTCCGCGTGCCGGTGGCGGCGAAAGGCCGCTCGGGGATCGTGGGGCTGTCCGGCGCCCAGTGCCCGTCCTTCCAGGAGAACCAGGCGTGGCGCGCCTGGTCGTAGACGCTCACCGGGCGAGAGAAGAACTTCGCGAGCTCGACGCCCCAGCCGGTGCCGCCCTGGACGGTGTCGTCGCCCTGGATCCAGCCGACGGCGAAGACGACGTAGGAGTGGGACACCATGTGGAATATCAGCTGGCAGATCTTTCGGATCTGGGCGATCTGCGTGTAGGTTCTTCCCATCCGCTTGGAGACAATCTCCATGCTCACGTCGCCCTTGAGGAGCTCCTCGTCCGAGAGGACACGGACGTCGCGGCTGTACTCCATGACGTGCCCGTCGTAGGACAGGGTCACCTGCCCCACTCCCCAGCGCTCGGCGGCGCGGCCGAACTCGGCCTCCGCTCCCTTGTGCCCGCCGCTGTAGAGAATCGCCTGGTTGCGGTCGCTCATTCGCCTTCACTCCCTCTCATGGAAAACAGAACAGCTCCGCCGATACCTGTGTGTCAGAGGGCGGGCGTGAGGATGATCTTGCGGAAGGAAACCGGGCCGTGGTCGCCCTGGATGAAGATGGGACCAGCCTCGCCTTCGTTGGAATCCAGGGCTCCGCCGGTGATCCCCGGTATCTCCTGGTTGTCGATCACGGTCGTGTCGTTCAAGACGACCGTGACGAACCGCCCAAGGAGAGTGATGTCCATGCTCTGCCACTCCCCGGCTTTCCTGGCCGCGTTCTCGCTCGGGTCGATGAATCCGTAGACCCCGGAGATGTTTAGGCTGAACGGCTCTTTGCCGAAATCATCCTGAATCTGGACCTCGTGGCGTCCCCGCAAGTAGATCCCGCTGTTGCTGCCTTTGGGGTACTTGAACTCCAGGTGAAGCTTGAAGTTCGTGAACGTCCTGTCGGTGATCAACCCGGTGCCCTCGCCCACGTCGCCTTCGTCAGAGACGTCATTCACGAGGATGCCGTCCACGGCCTTCCAGAACTGGTCCTGCTCGGGATCCATCAGGTGCCATCCGTCGAGATCCTTGCCGTTGAACAGCTCGATGGCTTCGCCCCACTCTACGGACGGAGGGGCTGCCAGCTCGGGCGCTCTGACCGCAGTCCAGTCCAGCGTAGCTCCCGCTGCTGCGTTCGCATTTGTCGTCCCGGAGAGCGAGCCGTCCGCCAGTGTGCCGGTGAAGGACAGGTCCGAGTCCATCTCCTCATGCTGGATGGGTAGAGTGAAGGTCACAGTGGCAGCCTGGATGGTGATGTCGTCGACCGGCCGGGCGTGTCCGGCCTTCCCGACGAAACGGCCGGACAACTGCTCCCCGTCCCTGGTCAGCTCCAACCAGGAGGGATGGGCTCCATCGGCGGTCTTGACCGTCATGTCCCAGCGTCCGACGAAATCATCGGAGGACACCTGGGAGGTCTCCTCGGGCGCGGGCGCTGAGCACGCCGTCAGGAGCACGGCACAAGAAACCAACAAAGCCGAACGGGACAATGACATCTTCAATCCTCCTCATCGCAGGGGGTCCAACGGCCAACAGGGTGGTGCAACGGTCGATCGAGCGCCGTCTGTCGGTCAGGATCTGAGCATAGTAGACGAAGAACCCTCCTGGTGGCGAGGCGCCCTTGGGGGGCACCGGATGGGTACAATCCGCGAGGAAGGTGCCATGGCAAGCGAATGGAAGGACGTCGATCACGCGCTCGCGTATCTGGCGCGGGCCGACACCATTCCACACCGGACAGAAGGTGAGACCGCGCTCATCGAAGAGGTTCCGCCCGAGTGTCGGCGGATTCTCGACCTCGGCACCGGTGATGGGCGGCTGCTGGCTCTTCTGCTCCTG
>CAXMOH010000116.1:0-2570 GCA_964194855.1 uncultured Hyphomicrobium sp. | reverse complement strand
GCACGAGCTGGCGGAAGCTGCTCTCGTCCTGGGAAAGATCGGTCAGGGGCAGGCTGCGGCCCGCGTCGCTCATCGAGTCACCTCCGCCTCATCGTCGCCCGCATTATTTCACCATCTCTCCGCTACGAGGTGCGATACGCCGCCTGGCGTCCGGTATACTCCGCCTCGCCGATCATGAAGCAGCGAAGCGCGTGGCTCGCCGTCTGCGCCGGCCTCCTCGGGCTCATGGCCTGCGAACCGAGTGGCCGCGCAGTCCCGTCCGGGCCGACGCCCCTCGTCCTCATCTCCATCGACACGCTGCGGGCCGATCGACTGGGCTGCTACGGCTACGACAAGAGGACCGTCAGCCCCCACATCGACGCCCTGGCCGAAGATGGCATCCTTTTCGAGAACCACATCTCGGCGGCACCCTGGACGATACCCGCTCACATCAGCCTCCTGACGTCGCTCTGGCCCAGCAATCACGGCGTCACGGCGTCGCTTCTGGAGATCCGCGACAACGAGGGCGCGTATCCCGTCCTGTCGGAGTCTCGCACGACCCTGGCGGAGATCCTGGCGGCCCATGGCTACTCGACCGCCGCCTTCACGGCGGGCGACACCCTCGATCCCGAGTTCGGATACGGGCAGGGGTTCTCGATCTACCGCACCAACATGCTGAAGCTCCACGAGGGGCCCATGCGGGAGATGGGGCAATGGGTGGCCGACCATGAAGAACAGCCGTTCTTCGTCTTCTGGCACACCTTCGAGTCCCACGCTCCCTACCTGGGGACCCGGTTTCTCGACGAGGTGCTGCCCGAAGAGCGGGCGGCCGACCTCCGGGAAGCCGTGGAGCGGTACGGGAACCGGCTGCGGAGAGGCGAGGTCCAGCCGGGACGTTTCAAGTCCATCCTCGTCCGGCGGAACGCGTTCGAGCTGCCGGTCCTCGAGGCGCTCTACGTGGGTTCCGTGGCGGACACCGATCGGTGGGTCGGACACTTCGTCGAGAAGCTGCGAACGCTCGGGCTGTACGAGCGGGCGCTCATCGTCCTGACCAGCGACCACGGGGAGGAGTTCGGAGACCGCTCCCCCGACGCGTTCTACGACGCGCACGGCCACAGCCTGTGGCGGGAGATGGTGCGGGTGCCGTTGATCGTGAAGCTGCCGGGACAGGAAGCGGCCGGGATGAGGGTCGCCGGGGCGAGCCGCGGCGTGGACGTGATGCCCACCGCCCTCGACGTCCTGCGCCTGCCGGGCTCGGCGCAGATGCAAGGCACGTCTCTTCGGCCATTGTGGGAGGACCCGGGATCGGAGACACGGACGGTCTTCGTCGAGGCGCTGGAGGAGCTCGGCGAGGAGAAGGCGATCCAGGCCGGGAGATACAAGTACCTCGTCCGGATCGGGGCCGAGTCGGTGGCACGCCGGGGACGGGTCTTCATTCCCCTTTCCCCGGAATGGCGGGGGCTCTACGACCTCGAGGACGACCCGGGGGAGACAGTGAACCTGCTCGAGGGACCCATCAAGGCCGAGCACGAGAAGAGAGTCTCGGAGCTCGACCGCACGCTGCGCGGGCACATGGCCGAGCAGAGACCGGACAGCCGAACGGAGACGATCGATCCCGCCACGGTCGAGCGGCTGCGGCAGCTGGGCTACGTGGAGTAGACGACCCGCAAAGCCCCTTGACACCGCAGCGCCGTGGCGTATCATTCAAAGCTGCCATGCTGCTTGTTCCCGCCCCTCGTTTCGCGGTCCGCGCCAGGCGAAGCCCGTGTGTCCGGCGGGAGAAGCCCATGGGCTAGGCCAGGGTCGAACGAGCCCAGGAGGCCTTCGAGGATCCCGCCGGAGATCAGCTCCGGCGGTTTTTTTTTGGATGGAGGGTGAGAGGTGAGCGCGCGGATCGGGGTGTTTGGTGCGACCGGGTACACGGGGCGGGAGGTCGTCCGCCTGCTTCGGCACCACCCCAACGCCCGAAAGGCGTTCACGACGGGCAGCGGCGCCGGGCACCTGGCCCACGAGGCGGGGCTCGACGTCGAGGCCGACGCCTACCTGCTCGCGCTTCCCCACGGCATCTCCGCCACGTACGCGGCGCGGCTTCGGGAGGCCCGCCCCGAGGCAGTCGTCGTGGACCTCTCGGGCGACCTCCGCCTGCCCGACGCCAAGGAGTACGAGCGGTGGTACGGCCAGGAGCACCCGGCGCCACGGCTCCTCGGCCAGGCGGTGTTCGGCCTGTCCGAGATCTACCGGGAGCGACTCCGCGAGGCGCGCCTCGTGTCCAACCCCGGGTGCTACGCGACGTCGGTGCTCCTGCCCCTCATTCCGCTCCTGCGCGAGGGGCTCGTGGACCCCTCCGACATCGTGGCCGACGCCAAGAGCGGAGCCTCGGGGGCGGGTCGCGCGCTCCGCGAGAACTTGCTCTTCTGCGAGGTCACAGACGATTTCTCGGCCTACGCTCCGGGCCGCACGCACCGGCACGTGGGAGAGATCGAGGCCGTCATCGAAGAGACGACGGGCCAGCGTCTCGAGCTGACCTTCTGCCCGCACCTGCTTCCCGTGAAACGAGGGATTCTCACCTCGCTTCATGTCCGCACCGGGAA
>CAXMOH010000115.1:0-3259 GCA_964194855.1 uncultured Hyphomicrobium sp. | reverse complement strand
CGGGCTGCCCTGATGCACGAAACCCGCCGGCGGCGTGCAGCCGCTTCGGCGGGTCGTGGTGGCCGTTACTGCTCTGAGAGAGACTTTCAGGTGCTCGAGGCCACACCGCCGAGGCGACTCTTGTGCTTTCGAGAGTCCCGCTTGAGCTTGGTTGTGTGGCCGGCGAATCGACGCATTCTGAGCCGGAGTATAGGTTGTGCCGCCGGCGGGCGTCAACCGGGATTCATCGGTATTGCCCCCCGGGATCAGGTCCGATACGCTCGAACGCATTCCGGAGGAGTCCTGTGAAAAAAGCCATCCCGTCTGCGATCCTGTGCGTCCTGGCCTTGGCGACGCTCGTCTGGGCAAGCGAACCGTCCGGCGATGCCGGGGCACTCTGGCCCCAGTGGCGAGGCCCTGGCGGCAGCGGCTCCGCCCACGGCGACCCGCCGGTGGAGTGGAGCGAGACCAGGAACATCCGGTGGAAGATCGACGTTCCCGGCAAGGGCTCGTCGTCACCCATCGTCTGGGGTGATCGGATCTACGTGACGACCGCGGTCCCGGCCGAGAGTGGCGGCCAGGCCTCGGCGCCGCCGGCCGTGCAGGGGCGCCGGCAGCCGCCGATCGAGCCCTCCGCCCAGAAGTTCGTCGTCCTCGCCATCGACCGCAAGGACGGTCGCGTGGTCTGGCAGAAGACGGTTCGTGAGGAGCGTCCCTCGGCGGGCACTCATCCCACCGGCACGTGGGCCTCGAACTCGCCCATCACCGACGGCACTCATCTCTACGCCTACTTCGGCTCCCGGGGTCTCTACTGCCTCGACATGGACGGCAACGTCCTCTGGGAGAGGGATTTCGGCGAGATGAAGAAGAGGCGCGATTTCGGGGAGGGCAGCTCGCCGGTGCTGCTCGGCGACAAGATCTTCATCCTGTGGGACCACGAAGGCCCCTCGTTCCTCTTCGCCCTCGACAAGAAGACCGGCAAGGACGTCTGGAAGGTCAGCCGGGACGAGATCTCCTCCTGGTCCACTCCCCTGGCCGTCGAGCACGAGGGAACGCCTCAGATCGTCACGAACGCCACGGGCCAGGTGGTCGGCTACCACGCGGACACGGGGGAGGTGCTCTGGCACACGACCGGCATGACGGTGAACGTGATCCCCACGCCGGTGATCGTCGACGGCACGGTCGTGGTCACCAGCGGCTTCCGGGGCGCCGCGCTCCTCGCCATCCGCCTCGCCGAGGCCCGGGGCGACATCACCGGCTCGGACGCCATCACCTGGAGTCTCGACAAGGACACGCCGTACACGCCCTCGCCCCTCCTCCACGACGGGACGCTCTATTTTCTGAAGACGAACGCCGCGGTCCTCTCGAGCTTCGACGCGCAAACCGGGAAGGAGCACTACCGGGCTCAGAGGCTCGAAGGCCTGGGCAACATCTACTCCTCACCCGTGGGTGTGGCCGATCGTCTCTACGTCACCGACAGGGACGGGAACACGCTCGTGATCCGACACGGCCCGACGTTCGAGGTGCTCGCGACGAACTCACTGGACGATGGCTTCGACGCCTCGATGGCCATCGTGGGTGACGAGATCCTCCTGCGCGGCCAGAAGCACCTCTACTCCATCGCCGGGAAGAACTAGACCAGGGGGCCGTGTCGTGCTCCCGAACGTCCCTGGAGGACCTCGATGAAGAAGCTTCTGAAGATCCTGTTGGGCGTGATCGCGACGCTGTTGCTGGTGGCCGGGGCCCTTTTTCTCGTCAATAGCTTCCGGTTCTCCAGCCAGGACCGGCGCGCCAGGGCCACGCTGGCGGATTCCGTCCCGACCCTGACCGTCGACGGACTGTCCTTCCGCGACCTCAACAAAAACGGCCGCGTCGACCCCTACGAGGACCGAAGGGCTTTCGTCGAGGAGAGGATCGAGGATCTTCTGGGACAGATGACCCTCGAGGAAAAGGCAGGCCTCTGGTTCCACGCCATCCTGGGGATGGGGGACAACGGCGAGGTGCTGGACCGTCCGGGACCCTTGGCCCCGATGGCCACGTCCGAGGCGGTCATCACCCGGCACCTTCGCCACTTCAGCATCTTCAGGACGCCCGGACCGGAGGAGCTGGCCCGCTGGCACAACGCCGTTCAGGACATGGCGGCTCGCACCCGCCTGGGCATCCCGGTGATGTTCAGCAGCAATCCTCGTCACGGCGCTCGCGAGATCGCCGGCGTCGCGGACCGGGGAAAGGGCTTCTCGGCGTGGCCCGAGCCGGTGGGCCTGGCTGCCACCCGGGACGCGGCCCTCGTCGAGGAGTTTGGCCGCATCGCCAGCCAGGAGTACCGGGCGGTGGGGATCCGAACGGCCCTCCACCCCATGGCGGACCTGGCCACCGAGCCCCGATGGGCTCGGGTCTCCGGCACGTTCGGTGAAGATGCGGACCTGGCCGGCGAAATGACGGCGGCCTACATCCGGGGCTTCCAGGGAGTGGAGCTGGGGCCCGAGAGCGTCGCCTGCATGACCAAGCACTTCCCGGGCGGGGGGCCCCAGAAGGACGGGGATGACGCCCACTTCGCATACGGCAAGGACCAGATCTACCCCGGCGACAACTTCGACTACCACGTGCGTCCCTTCCTGCCGGCGATCGAGCTGGGGACGGCCCAGATCATGCCGTACTACGGGGTCCCGGTGGATCAGACCTCCGAGAACGTCGGCATGTCCTTCAACAAGGATGTCGTGACCGGGCTTCTGCGAGGGGAGCTGGGCTACGACGGCGTCGTGTGCACAGACTGGCTGATCCTCGACGACGTCAGCCTCTTGCTGGGCACGATGACTCTCGAGGGCGCCTACCACGGGGTGGAAGACCTCACCGTCCCCGAGCGCATGAAGAGGGCGATCGACGCAGGGGTCGACCAGTTCGGCGGGCACCACATGACGGACGTGCTCCTCGGGGTGGTCCGATCGGGTGAGGTAAGCGAAGCCCGCATCGACGTCTCGGCCCGGCGGATCCTCCGAAACCTGTTCACCCTCGGTCTCTTCGACGATCCGTTCGTGGATGCGGAGAAGACCAGCGAGATCGTCGGGCGGGCCGACTTCGTGGAGGCGGGGAAGCGCGCTCAACGAGAATCGGTCGTCCTTCTCAAGGCCGGACAGGGCGGGGAGGTCACGCTGCCCCTGGCAGAGGGCCTTCGCCTCTACGTCGAGGGCGTCGATCCGGTCCTGGCCGCCCAGTACGGACAGGTCGTCGAGACCTTCGATGAGGCCGACGTGGCGCTCCTCGGACTTCAAACACCGTGGGA
>CAXMOH010000114.1:0-2714 GCA_964194855.1 uncultured Hyphomicrobium sp. | reverse complement strand
CCGGCACACGCCTCGGCTCCTACGAGATCCTCGCCCCCCTCGGCGCCGGGGGCATGGGCGAGGTCTACCGCGCCACCGACACGAAGCTCCGCCGCGAAGTCGCCATCAAGATCCTCCCCCCAGAAGTCGCCGCCGACCCCGAGCGCCTCGCCCGCTTCCAGCGGGAGGCCCACCTCCTCGCCTCACTGAACCACCCGAACATCGCCTCCATCCACGGCCTCGAAGAGGCCGAAGGCCACCCGTTCCTCGTCCTCGAGCTCGTCGAAGGCGAAGACCTTCAGGAACGGCTCCGTCGCGGCGCGTTTTCTACCGAAGAAGCTCTCGACATCGCAACACAGATCGCGGCGGCCCTCGAAGAAGCCCACGAGCACGGCATCGTTCACCGCGACCTCAAGCCCGCGAACGTCAAGCTCACACCCGACGGCAAGGTGAAGGTCCTCGACTTCGGCCTGGCCAAGGCGTACGCAAGAGAGACCGAGTCGGGCTCGGCCCCCGACCTGTCACAATCGCCGACCCTCGCACACACCGGGACAGCGGCAGGGTTGATCCTGGGCACCGCCGCCTACATGTCGCCGGAACAGGCGCGGGGGAAGCCGGTCGACAAGCGGGCCGACATCTGGGCCTTCGGCGTGCTGCTGTGGGAGATGCTGACGGGCCGGCAGCTTTTCTCGGGTGAGACCGTTTCCGACATCCTCGCCGCCGTTCTGACTCGTGAGCCTGACTGGGCGGACCTGCCCCCCTCGGCGCGACACCTGAACGCAGTTCTCGCCCAGTGTCTCGAGAAGGATCCTCGCAAGCGTTTCCGGGACATCGGCGACGTCCGCCTCGATATCGAGCGCGTCCGCGCGAGCGGTCCTGCCGCGCCCGCCGAGGCCGCGGTCCCACGATCGCGCCACCATCGGGCCGGACTGCTTCTCGCCCTTGCGGCCGCCGCGGCGACCGGCGCCTTGCTGACGCGCTTCCTCGTGCCGGCCGCGCCAGACGCCACGACCTCGCTCCGCCTCTCGATGCCCCTCGCGCCGAACCAGAAGCTGGCCACCTCGGGGAACGCCTTGCTGGCCTTCTCGCCCGACGGCTCGAGCGTCGTGGTGCCTGCCATCGACGACGGACAACAATGGATCGTCCGACGCCGCCTCGACGAGCCTTCCACCGAGCGAATCGAGGGGACCCAGGAGGGCAGCGCGCCCTTCTTTTCCCCGGATGGGAAGTGGCTGGGCTTTCTCCGCGGCAGCAAGCTGATGAAGGTGGCGGCCGAGGGCGGACGCCCGTTCGTCGTCTCGAACCAGCACGGAATGGGTGGCGCCTCCTGGGGTGCGGACGGCCACATCGTGTTCGCGCCGATCTACTCCGAGGGTCTCTTCCGGGTGTCGGCGGAGGGCGGCGAGCCCGAGCGCCTCACGACCCCGGACCGGGAGCAGGGAGAGCTGGGGCACTGGTGGCCTCAGATCCTTCCCGGAGGCCAGGCGGTGCTCTTCACGGCGTTCCACGCACCTGTCGACACATCCCGGATCGGCGTCGTGTCGCTCCAGACGGGTGAGGTCCGGGAGCTGGTGGAGGGCGGCTTCTTCGCTCGCTACGCCCCGAGCGGCCATCTCCTCTACGTCAGGGGTGCCCGTCTGTTCGCGGCGCCCTTCGACCCCGACCGGGCCGTCGTCACTGGCCCGGCCAGGAGCGTCCTCGACGACGTGTTCGCCCCGCCCACCGAGGCGCTCTCGATGTTCGACATCTCCGTCGACGGAACCCTCGCCTGGGTCCCCGGATCGGTGGCCGATCCCCCGCGCGAGCTCGTCTGGGTGGATCGCGACGGCCAGAC
Organism: uncultured Hyphomicrobium sp.; assembly: GCA_964194855.1. Classification (GTDB taxonomy): domain Bacteria; phylum Acidobacteriota; class Vicinamibacteria; order Fen-336; family Fen-336; genus JAJDNS01. The sequence continues at coordinate 901 of CAXMOH010000114.1, read as the reverse complement.
GCAACCGGTTAGCCCGGAGGCGCACCGCTACCGGGGGGTGAGCCTCTCTCCCGATGGGCGGTCCGTCGCCACCGCGATCGCGAGAGAGAGCCTGGACATCTGGACCTACTCGCTGGACCGTGGGACGCTCTCACGCCTGACCACGGGGCCCACCACCGAGTTCAATCCCTTCTGGGCACCGGACGGGAAGACGCTGTTCTTCGTCCTGGACCGACCGCCGTACGACATCCACCGGATCGCGCTCGGCGCGTCGACGACCGAAAGCGAGCCGCTATGGACGGCCGAGCACGACACGAACCTGACGGGCCTTTCGTCCGACGGCCGCCTCGTGGTCTACACGCTGACGGAGCCCGAGACCGGCCGCAACGTCTGGGTCGGCTCCGTCGACGGAAGCGAGCCGTCGCGGGCCGTCCGGTCGACGCCCTACGACGAGATGTTCGGCACCTTCTCACCGGACGGCCGCTGGCTCGCGTACCAGTCGGACGAGACGGGCCGATTCGAGATCTACGTCGAGGCCTTTCCCGGGCCGAGTGAGCGACTCCAGGTCTCGCCGGATGGGGGCACCGAGCCCCTCTGGGCCCACGGCTCGGGTGAGATCTTCTACCGCCACGGCGACGAGATGCGCGTGGTTCGAACGCGCACGGGTCCGCCCTTCGAGTTCGATGCCGCCAGGACCCTCTTCGTGCTCCCCATCCATCGGGGCGGAGCCAACGAGCGCAACTACGACGTCACACCCGACGGCAAGCGTGTCCTCGCCGTCCGGGTGCCGGACGCCTACGCGCCCCGGCGCATCGACATCGTCACCAACTGGCTCGACGAGCTCACGCGTCTGGTCCCGAACTAACGTTAGGGCTGGCGCTCCCTCTTCGAGTGAACAGCTTGTGACCTATCCCGGGGACCG
>CAXMOH010000113.1:0-3209 GCA_964194855.1 uncultured Hyphomicrobium sp. | reverse complement strand
TGTACGAACTGGCGCAGCAGGCGGTTCACGTCCTGCACCGTGTTGCCGCTCCCGCGAGCGATGCGCTTGCGGCAGCTCCCGTTGATCACCGAGGGCTCCGCCCGCTCCCGCGGCGTCATGGAATCGATGATGGCGATCGAGCGCCCCATCTCCTCCTCCCCACGGCCCGTGTCCACGCCCTTGAGGGAGCCCATGCCTGGCATCATCGACAGCACCTCGTCCAGGGGGCCCATTCTCTTGACCTGCTTCATCTGGTCCCGGTAGTCCGCGAGGTCGAACTCCGCTCTGCGGATCTTCCGCGCGAGCTCTTCGGCCTGCTGCTGGTCGACCGTCTCCTCGGCCCGGGCGATCAAGCCCAGCACGTCTCCCATGCCGAGGATCCGGGAGACCATGCGCTCGGGGTCGAACGGCTCGAACGCCTCGACGGTCTCGCCGAGCCCGGCGAACTTCACCGGGCGCCCGGTCACGGCGGCCGCGGAGAGCGCCGCACCTCCCCGGGAGTCACCGTCGAGTTTCGTCAGGATGATCCCGGTGATGCCGATCTTCTTGTGGAACTCGTCCGCGCTGCGGACGGCGTCCTGGCCCGTGAGGGCGTCCGCCACGTACAGCACCTCGCTGGGCTGAGCGGCGTCACGAAGCTGGGCGAGCTCGGCCATCAGCGCATCGTCGATGTGCAGGCGACCCGCGGTGTCGACCAGCAGGAAGTCATGCCCGACAGCAGCGGCTTCGCTCAGCCCGGCCTGGAGAATGGCCAGCGGATCGGACTCCTCGGGATGATGGACCTTCAGTCCGGCCCGGGTGGCATAGGTCCGCAGCTGCTCCCGCGCCGCCGGGCGGTGAACGTCGGTGGAGACGAGGAGCGGGTGGCTCCCCCGCCCTGCCAGCCAGTGCCCGAGCTTGGCCGCGGTGGTCGTCTTCCCCGAGCCCTGCAGCCCCGTCAGTAGCACGACCGACGGTGGGCGCGGGGCCGTCGTGATCGTGGCGACGGCGCCGGAGCTCAGAAGCTCCACCATCTCATCCCGAACCACGCGGAGCACGGCCTGGTCCGGATTCAGGCTCTTGAGGATGTCCTGCCCGGTGGCCCGAGCGCGCACGCGCTCGGTGAGCTCCTTGACGACCTTGAAATGGACGTCGGCCTCGAGGAGAGCGAGGCGGATCTCGCGGAGCACCCCCTGGATCTGGGCCTCAGACAGGACCCCCTGGCCGCGCAGCGACCGGAAGGCCCCTTGAAGTCTCTCGCTCAGCGTTTCGAACAAAATACACGTCGCCCCGGTCGCCGGCAGAGGTCTCCTGAGAGTTCTGGGCAGATCCCGCAGGCGACCGTCTTATACGGGCCAACCCAAAGCAATAGACCATCTTAAGAGCGGTCCCCAACCCTGTCAAACACCGGGATCGAGGGCCTCACACGCTCCGCAGGAAGTGGCCCAGCTTCTCCTTCTTGGTGCGCAGATAGCGCCGGTTGGCCTCGGAAGGGGGCATTTCGATGGGGACGCGCTCGGTGATGCTGAGGCCGTACCCCTCGAGCCCCACGAACTTGCGGGGGTTGTTGGTCATCAGCCGGAGCTTCTTCACCCCCAGCTCCACCAGGATCTGGGCACCAATCCCGTAGTCGCGCTGGTCGGCCTTGAAGCCCAGCTCCTCGTTGGCTTCGACGGTGTCTCGACCCTTGTCCTGCAGCTCGTAGGCCAGGATCTTGTGGACGAGGCCGATGCCCCGGCCCTCCTGGCGGAGGTAGAGCAAGACGCCCGCCCCGTCCTCCTTGATCTGCTCGAGGGCGGTGTGGAGCTGTGCGCCGCAGTCGCAGCGGGTGGAGGAGAAGATGTCGCCGGTCAGGCACTGAGAGTGGACGCGGACCAGCACGGGCTTCCCTTCGCGAACATCCCCCATCACCAGGGCCACGTGGTGCTCTCCGTCGATCAGGCTCTGGAACGCGTGAACGCGGAACGGGCCATAGTTCGTGGGCAAGCTCGCCTCGGCGACCTTGCGCACCAGCCGCTCGTGCTGCATCCGGTAGTGGATGATGTCGCGAATCGTGATCATCCGGATGCCGTGCTCGCGGCAGAACGGTCCCAGGTGCCGCGCTCGGGCCATGGTGCCGTCCTCGTTCATCACCTCGCAGATGACCCCGGCCGGGTAGAGGCCGGCCAGGCGGGCCAGGTCCACGGCTGCCTCGGTCTGCCCTGCCCGCTGGAGCACACCCCCGTCGACCGCTCGGAGGGGAAACATGTGCCCGGGGCGGGCCAGGTCCTCGGGGCCTGCCTTGGGGTCGACGGCGGTGAGGACCGTGCGGGCCCGATCGGCGGCCGAGATGCCCGTGGTCGTGCCCCGCTTGGCTTCGACCGGCACGCAGAAAGCGGTGCCGAACTTGGCGCTGTTCTGCTCGTCACGCACCATCAGCGGGATACGCAGCTCGTCGAGGCGCGCCCCGGTCATCGGGAGGCAGATGAGACCGCGGCCGTAGCGAGCCATGAAGTTGATGGCTTCCGGGGTGACCTTCTCCGCTGCGATGGTGAGGTCCCCTTCGTTCTCCCGGTCCTCGTCGTCCACAACGACGAGCATCTTCCCGGCCTTGAAGTCCTCGATCGCGTCGGGAATGGAGCTGAAGGGCATCATCGGATCCTTCACCAGGAAGAGCGGAGCGCGCCCTACAGCCCCCGCGCCGCCAGGAGGCGCTCCACGTACTTTGCGATCACGTCCGCCTCGAGGTTGACCAGGTCACCCGGGCGTGCGTCTCGCAGGTTGGTTATTTCGAGAGTATACGGGATGAGAGCGACGGAGAAGGCGGGGCCCTCGATGCCGTAGGCCGTGAGCGAGATCCCCTCCACCGAGATCGATCCCTTCTCGACGAGGTAGCGCTCGAGCTCCTCGGGGACCTCGACCCTGATCTCCGCCGACTCGCCGAGCGACCTCATCTCGAGGACGCGGCCGATCCCGTCGACGTGGCCCTGAACGACGTGCCCATCGAACCTCCCATCCGCCTTCATGGGGCGCTCGAGGTTGATTCTCGCTCCCGGGCGGAGCCGCTGGTCGAACCGGGTCCGGCGAAGCGTCTCCTCGGTCAGCTCGACGGTGAAGCCGGCAGCATCGGAGCCCGTGGCGGTGAGGCAGCAGCCGTTGACCGCGATGCTGCCCCCGAGGGGCAGACCGCCGAAGAGCCCGCCCACGTCGACGGTGACGACGAGGACGTCACCGCGCCGCTCGGCCGTGCG
>CAXMOH010000112.1:0-3145 GCA_964194855.1 uncultured Hyphomicrobium sp. | reverse complement strand
CTCTCCGAATTAATCAAACGATCAGTTAAATCTAGAAGGCTCGTCCCTGGATGTCAAGCCGAAAAAGATGAGGACCTGTTTGAGGGGAAAAGGGCGGCGAGGGCCAGGGGTGTTCGGAAAACGCAAAAAAAGGCGGCGCCGCCCCTGGCGGCACCGCCTGTGATTCCTCGAAGACTGTCGCTCTAGAATCGGAGCGACAGGCCCCCGGAGAACTCCCACTGGTTCGCGTACTGTGTGTTCGAAGTGACCCAGCACCCCCAGAAGGGGTCGCACCACCAGCCGGTGGCATCGCTCTTGATGAAGGTCGGGGTCCAGCGGACCCCGCCGAAGATCCCGAAGGCTCGGGAGGGGTAGATCTTGACGCCGGCGCCCCAGGTGGTGGAGAACTTCGACGAGCTTGGGATATCGAAGGTCTGGTCCACGCCTCGGATGATGATGTTGCTGTAGCGCGTCACGCCCAGGCCCCCGAGCACGTAGGGCCGCACGGTGTCGTCGACGTCGCCGAAGTTGTAGGCGACGAAGCCGTGGTAGTTGTCGATGTTCATGTCCGAGACCTCGGAGGTCGTGGAGCCCTTCGCCTCCAGGATCGTGTCCTGTCGGTCCCACAGGAACCCGACCTCCGCGTTCTCCGTGACGAAGAAGCCGAGCGAGAGGCCGTACGAGCCCGAGTTCTTCGGGTCGACGCGGTTGTAGACGTTCCCGTCGCCGGCCATGATCGAGTCACCGCTGACGCCGTCCGAGAACGTGTAGCCAACCCAGCCCTGAAACTCGATCCTGGGGTCCTGCGCCTGCGCGGGCACGGCGACGAGCAGTGCCAGCGGAGCAATCAACGCCATCTTTCTCAACACGAGAGCCATCCTCCTTGTTCCTTCGTTCCTTGTTGTTTCACCCGTCCGCTTGCGTCTCCTGCCCCCAGGCCCGCGACGAGTCATCACAGCCCACACTACGAACTTCGTTCGCGCCATGAGCATCATTTGAGATTGAAGCCGACCGGCGCGCGTGTCAACCGCAGAACGGGCGCAAATGGACCCGATTGGCACCGTAGAGTGTGCTATTTGTCTCCCGCCGCCAGTTTTCTGCATGGCGTCGGGGTCGGCGACGCCTCCGCGCCGTGCGGGGACGTCAGTAGACGAGCGGGATCTGTGTCGACAGCTCGAGGTCGATCAGGTTGTTGATCCGCGCCTCGACCTGGAAGAAGCGGGCCACGACCTTCGCCGGCAGGACGGCGAGGAACTCCTTCAGGTATCGCTCCTTCAGGGAGTGCTCCTTGCCTTCGAGCGCGATGGCCCGGGTGATGAGGTCCCTGGCCTTCTCGTCCGTCAGCGTGTCGATGTTGTCGGCGTAGTCCGTGATGATCGCGAGCCGCTCGTCGCCCAGGACCTTCGCCTCCGCCTCGTACTGCTTGTAGACGGGCCAGAAGAGGGCGGCCTCCTCGGCGTTCAGCTCCATGGTCTTGGCGACGATGTCCGCCTTCTCCGCGCGCACGTCCTTGCGCATCAGCTCGATGAGCTGCTCGGCGTCCTGCTCCTCGCCCTCGTGGTGATCGGGGGCGGGCGCGGCGGCCAGTGCGGCGGTGGACAGCACGAAAGCGGCAAGAGTCATTCCCGCGAGCGACTTCTTCATGTGGTTGACCTCCTCAGGACGACCCCAGCGAGCATCGGCCAAACCCGGATCGTAGCACGCGCGGTATAATCCCGCCGCCGTAATCTCTCATGCAAAGCGACACCCCAAGCGCAGGCTCCGCCCGAGGCTTCCGAAGTCTCACCACGCGCCTCATCGTCTGGACCCTCCTGGCCGTGGGGGGCATCTACGCGGTGACGGTTGCGGTCTCCAACACCCTCGCCCGGCGGATGGCCCTGGCCGCGGCCGAGCGCGAGGCGGTGAACGAGACCGACGCCGCGGTGAGCCGTGTGGAGGATGTCCTGCACGCGGTGCAGGAGCGGACTCTGGTGCTCGCCGACGTGGTGGAGACTCTGGAGCCCGGCGCCGAGGACCTGGATCGCCTTCTCCGCGTGTTCGTGCCGGGGCACCCGGAGGTGTTCGGCGCCGCTCTTGCGTTCGAGCCGGGGCAGTACCGCCCGGGCGTCGAGCACCACGCGCTCTACTACCACCGGCGTCGGGATCGGCCGGACGAGCTCGACACGGCCGACCTCGCCGGGGACGAGTACCGGTACTGGGAGCAGGACTGGTACAAAGAGCCAATCCGCACCGGAGAGCCCGGGTGGTCCGAGCCGTACCGTGACGTGGGCGGCGGCGAGGTCGCGATGGTCACCTGGTCGGTGCCCTTCCGCTCCGCCGACGGGACGATCCGCGGGGTCGTCACCTCCGACATGCGCCTGCGCTGGCTGGACGCCCTGGTGCGGGACGTGACGCTGGGTCGGACCGGGCTGGGGCTGATCGTCTCCCGCTCCGGGCGAATCATCGCCGCTTCGGACCGCGGCGCCCGCGACACGATCGAGGCCGGAGAGCGCCTCCTCGAGGACGTGGGTCCCGAGGTCCGCGCGCGCCTCGAGCCCACCGTCGCAAGGATGGTAGCGGGCCAGTCGGGCTTCGAGCCGGTCGAGGTCGCGGGCCGGCGCTACCGCCTCACCTTCAGGCCCATCGGCCACGCCGGATGGTCGATGGCGTCGCTGTACCCCGAAGATGAGCTGCTCGAAGAGGCCGGCCGGCTTCGGGCGGTCCAAGCCGGGCTGGCCCTGGGCGGCCTCGCCCTTCTGACCCTGGTCGTCATCGTGGTCTCGCGACGCCTCACTCGGCCCCTCGGCGCGCTCGCCGCGAGCGCCGATGGCATGGCCACCGGGAACCTGGACACGGAGCTGCCGCCCGTCGAGTCACGCGACGAGGTGGGGACGCTCACCCGAGCGTTCCACCACATGCGCGACTCCCTCAAGACGCACATACGGGAGCTCAAGGAGACGACGGCGGCCAAGGAGCGCCTCGAGGCGGAGCTCGAGGTCGCCCGGCGCATCCAGGCCGACATGCTCCCGAAGGGCACCGCGGGAGGTGCCGACGAGGGCTACGAGCTGGCGGCGACGCTGGTGCCGGCTCGAGCTGTCGGGGGCGACCTCTTCAACCACTTCCGGGACGGCCAGCGGGTCTTCTTCCTGGTGGGGGACGTTTCGGGCAAGGGCGTGCCCGCCGCCCT